>CBFGOB010000235.1:0-4781 GCA_965650215.1 uncultured bacterium
AGCGGAGGCGGCGAAGCAACTTGCGAGCGCACGGCGGGCAGTGCGAGCCCGGCCATCGTCGAGTAGTGGCCGAAGTCTTCCCATCTGCCTTGCTTGCGGTCGATGTCGCGCCGGTCCTTGTCGCGTTGGAACGCTTCCTTCTGTTCGCGGTAGCGGGCTTCGAGATCCGCCAGCCCGAGGCGTTCGGCGGCGGCGTGGAATTGGGCGGCGGTGCTCGAGGAAACTGCCTGATTCACCAATTCGCCGAGCAACGTGACGTCGGGGTTGCGGGCGAGGCCATGGACGAAGGCATCCCGCTGACCGGCGAGGGTTCGGAACGCCTCGTGGTCGCCGCTTGCCGACAGTTCTTCCGCCCGGGCATTGAGCAGATTCGAGATTTTCATCAGCGAGAGGAGGGGCGAAGACGCTCCGTAGGCGTGGATGAGTGAGACGGTGAACTCCACCAGATTGCGTGACGGCAGCAGCCGGCATTTGGCGGCCATCATCGGGTTGGTGTAGGATTCCAGTTCGGGCAGTGCGGCGGCTTTGGCGATTAGGGCCAGTGCCTCCTCGTAGGCCTTGCGGTCCTCGATGCGGTAGGAACTTTCGTCAAGTGGCGGGGGTAGGTTCACGCCATCCACGGTGCGTTGTTTGCGGTTCTTTTTGGCGGATGGCTGTTTTTCCACCGCGTTTCTGCCGGTGTGGGCGGCCGCGAGGTAGAGGAACAAGGCGTTGTCCGGAGCGATGCGTGCGGCGGTTTCCAGAGTGTCGGGCGGCAGGGCATCCTGTTTGCTCAGCGAGTGCTGGACGTATTCGGCGAAGAACGCGGGGTTTTGCGGGTCGCTGAGGTGGAGTTGGCGGCACTGCTCGACGCGATCCTGTGCGGGATCGGCAAACAGCAGACGTTGCGAATCGCTCAGGCCTGCGGGGAGTGGAGGTGCCTCCATCGCATCGTAGATCGCGAGTCCGTTCGGTTCGTGAATGCTGAGAATCGCCTTGAGGGACGGATAGGTGGTCGCGGCGAGCGTCAGCACCGCAGCCGCCCAGAGCAGGATGGATTGCCAGCAGAGGCCCTGCCGCGCTTGAGCGGCCTTCAAGCGGGCCATCGTGGCTTCGGCTGCCGGGTGATCCCCGGTGCAGCTCGATTCCAAGGCTGCCTTGATGGCGGGGTCTTGCGTGACAGTCTCGATGAGTGCTTGGGTTTTGGGAATCACATCGATCAGCCTGAAGGCTTTTCGCACCGGCTGCAAGCGATCGGTCTCACCATGGTGGCGGCTGGCTTGGCCGGAAGCGCGCTGCCCCATCGCGCTGGCGGCATTCTGGATCACCACTGCGCATTTCGTGGCGTTCCCGGCGCGCATTTCCTCATGCCCTTGCGGCTGGGCGGCTTCGGTCTAGCGTTCAATTTGGATCAAACCCCGAGGAGGAACTTATGCTACCACTGAACCGTCGTCGTTTCATCGAAGGTGCTGCCGCCACGGCGGTGGCGATTTCCTGGCAAAACCCGCTGTTCGCCGCGCCGGAGGCGGAGGGCGATGGGCCATGGGACATTGTCGCCGTGCGCAATGCGGGTGCGGTCGAAATGTTTGAAGCCGGCATTGCCGCGCTTGGCGGGATGTCGGCATTTGTCAAAAAAGGCCAGAGGGTTGTGGTGAAACCCAACATCGCTTGGGATCAACCGCCGGAAGTGCCGGCGAACACCAATCCGGATCTGGTCGGTGCGATTGTGAGCCATTGCGTGAAGGCCGGTGCATCGAAAGTGATCGTGTTTGATCACACCTGTCACAATTGGGAGCGATCCTACAAAAACAGCGGCATCGCCAAGGCGGTGACGGATGCCGGCGGCATCATGGCTCCCGCCAACCTGGAAGAGCACTACCGCGAGGTCGAGTTGCCCAAGGCCAGGAATCTCAAGAAGACGCTGATGCACAAGGAGTTGCTCGACTGCGATGTCCTGATCAATGTGCCCGTGCTCAAGCACCACGGCGGCGCCAAGCTTTCGCTGTGCATGAAGAACCTGATGGGGGTGGTGTGGGATCGCCGGTTTTTCCACGGCAACAATCTGGATCAATGCATTGCCGACATGTGTTTTGCGCCACGCAAGCCGGACCTGAACATCATCGATGCCTATCGCATCCTGCGCAAGAACGGCCCGCAAGGCCGTGCCAAGGAAGATGGGGAACTCGCGCAATACCAGATGCTGGGAACCGACATGGTGGCGATGGATGCCGCTGCGGCAAAACTCTACGGCATGAAACCCGAGGATCTCGGGTTCGTGAAAATCGCCGGTGAGATGGGCGCGGGTCAGGCGGATTTGTCGAAGGTGAAGATCAAGCGCATCACGCTCGGTGCATGAATGCAGTGGCCTATCGACGGATGAGGATCGTCGTGGGCGGGTTCGTTCTCGGCGCATGCGCGCTGGTCTTTGCCGACATCGGCAACTGGGTGTCCGCGTTCATCGCGCGGATGGCCTTGTGGCCGCAGTTCGCGCCATCGGTGCTGGGTTTGATCGATGGGGTTGTATGGATGTCCGCGGGATGTGTGGCGGTGATCGTGTTGACACTGCTCTTCGGCCGGGTCTATTGCGCGATGCTTTGCCCCTTGGGGGTGCTGATGGATCTGTCCGCGCGGATGGCCGGCCGCAGCGGCAGGGACCGCAAGCTGCCGTATCGTCGGGGCCGGACATGGTTGCGGGTGCTGGTTGTGACCGTTTGTGCCGCAGGTCTTGTGGCCGGGACCGCGCTGCCGCTGGCCTTTCTCGATCCCTACAGCGTCTTTGGAAAAATCACCGCCGCGACGCTGCGGCCGGCCTTGGGATGGATCAACCATCTGATCGCCTCCACCAAGCTGATCAACCCGGTGGATGTGTCGCCCGTGGCCTGGGTCTCGGCAGGCATTGCGGCAGGCCTGTTGGGTTTGGTGGTGGTCTCCGCGGTGTTCCGTGGCCGCTTGTGGTGCAACACGGTGTGTCCGGTCGGCGCGGTGCTGGGTTTGTTGTCGAAGCACGCCTTGTTCCGTTTGCAGATCGCGGATTCCGCCTGCGTTGCGTGTTCGATGTGCGAACGGGTTTGCCCGTCCCAATGCATCGATTTCCGCAATCACGCGATCGATCACTCGCGCTGCGTGATGTGCCTCGATTGCGTGACTTCCTGCAAGCGCAGTGGCATCCGGTTCGCACGGGCGCGTCGCCGGACCGAACGCGGATCACCGCCGCTTGTGGACTCCCCCTTGCTGACGCCAATGGTTAGTCGTCGATCGGTGCTCACCTTTGCCGCGCTTGTGCCGGCAGTGGCGTTCGTCGAGGATAAACCTCACGGACCCAAGCCGCGCCCGCGGCGTGCCGTCCTGCCGCCGGGCGCGAAGTCGCTGGCGCATTTCCAAAGCCGCTGCACCGCCTGTCACTTGTGTGTGGCGAATTGTCCGGATCAGGTCTTGGTTCCATCGATCACCCGGCATGGTCTCGCCGGGTTCCTCCAGCCCTATCAGGATTTCAGTGTCGCGTTCTGTTCCTACAATTGCTCGAACTGCTCGCAGATCTGTCCCACCGGTGCGATCGGGGCGTTGACGGTCGAGGAGCGCCGGACGGTGCGCACGGGTGCCGTCGAGTTTTTCCAGGATCTTTGCATCGTCAAAACCAAGGGCACTTCCTGTGGTGCCTGCTCGGAACATTGTCCGACGCAAGCGGTGCACATGGTGCCGTGGGAAAACAACCTCACGATTCCCGAGATCCGTCCCGAGCTGTGCGTCGGTTGCGGTGGTTGCGAATTCATCTGTCCCGTGCGTCCGCAAAGGGCGATTGTCGTCAACGGACTCCAGGTCCACGAGCGAGCGGAAAAAATCATCCTCGGGCAAAAGAACACGGTTCGGAAAATGGAAGAGGAGTTTCCGTTCTGAAGATCCGTTCACCCCATCCCCAACTCATGGAATCGACCAATCCATCCCGGCGCCGAGCGGACGTTGAGCAGATCCTCCGGTCTTGCGGCAGCGTGCTGGTGGCCTGCTCGGGGGGAGTCGACAGCGTCTTGCTTGCGGCCGTGGCGGCGAAGATTCTCGGTGAACACGCGATCGCCGCCACTGCGGTCTCGCCGAGTTTGGCGAGTGGCGAACTCGAAGATGCGCGAGCGGCTGCGCTTGCGGCCGGCATCCGCCATGTTGAGGTGCCGACCCACGAGATCGATCGTCCTGCCTACGCGGCCAATGGCAGCGACCGGTGCTTCCATTGCAAGGACACCGCATACGCCACTTTCAGGGCCCTTGCGGCGAGCGAGGGGATTGCCGTGATTGTCGATGGCACCAACGCGGACGACGCTGGCGATTTCCGTCCGGGCCGTCGCGCCGCGCGGGAGCACGGGGTGCGCAGTCCGTTGGCCGAAGCGGGCATGGGCAAGCAGGAGATCCGCGATTGGGCGAGAGAGCTTGGCCTCGCCGTCTGGGACAAACCGGCAGCGGCGTGCCTGTCGTCGCGCGTGCCATATGGTTCGCCGGTGACGGTGGAAAAGCTCACGCGAATCGATCGGGCCGAGTCGGCCCTCAAGGCGCTCGGGTTCCGTCAATGCCGGGTGCGCGACCATGGCGACGTCGCGCGTGTGGAAGTCGAATCCATGCGGTTGCCGGATCTGCTTGCCTGCCGCGAGGCGGTGATCGCCGCGCTCAAGAGTGCCGGCTTTCCTTACATTGCCCTCGACCTCGAAGGCTTCCGCTCGGGAAGCATGAATGAAGTGATTTTGCCAACCGCTCAACGATGACTCCTGAACCCCACAGCACCCTCGATCCCGAACGTCTGGCGCGTCAGGGCTTTCCCG
>CBFGOB010000236.1:0-4773 GCA_965650215.1 uncultured bacterium
CTCTTATTGAAGCTGAACCGCGGACGGACACGGATGGGGCTGGATAAAGAAGTTACTTGTGAAGGGATATGGGGTAAAAAGTTCACGAGTTGATTCACTCCTGAGTTCTGGCTTCTCCGTTCATCTGTGGTTTTCCTTTGCCCAGTCACATGAAACAGCAGTCGATCCGCACCCGCTTTGCCCCGAGCCCGACGGGATACCTGCACCTCGGCCATGTGCTTGCCGCCCGCGTGGCCAGGGATCTGGCCCGCAAGGACAGCGGTGGACGCTTCCTGCTGCGTTTCGAAGACATCGACCTGGCGAGGGTTCGCGAGCCTTTCTATCAGGGCATCCTCGACGACCTTCGATGGCTCGGCCTCGATTGGGATGAGGAACCCATCCGGCAAACCTCGCGCGGTCCCGCCTACGACGCGGCATTCGAGCGCTTGCGCGATCTCGGGCTGGTCTACCCTTGCTTCTGCACACGCAGGGAAATCCAGACGGAATGGTCGTCCATGGCCGGTGCGCCGCAAGGACCCGAGGGCCCGATTTACCCAGCCATCTGCCAACGGCTCGATGCCCGCGAGCAGCAGGATAAACTCGACGCCGGCATCCCCCATGCATGGCGGCTCGATGCCCACAAGGCCTCACAGCTGGCCGGTCCTCTGACCTTTCACGACCTGCGCTTCGGGACAATCCGCGTCGATCCCGACGTGCTTGGCCATGTGGTCCTCGCGCGCAAGGACATCGGCATCTCCTATCACCTCGCCGTGGTTGTGGACGACGCCTACCAGGAAATCACCCATGTCACCCGCGGCGACGACCTGCTGTCATCCACACACGTGCACCGCCTGCTGCAGTCCTTGCTCGAACTTCCCGAACCGGTTTACCTGCATCACGAGCTGGTGCTGGATGAACACGGCACACGCCTGGCGAAACGTTCGGACTCGCTCGCCATCACCACGCTCCGGCAAACGGGAAAATCCCCGGAGGAAGTGCTCGCGATGATCGGGTCCCTAGCCCGCTAGCATGCCCTTGAGCCGGATTTCCAGCCTGTGGACGCTTTCGGCAAGCTGTTCGTGCACTTCCTTCGCCGCCGGCTTGGGATCGAAGCGGAGCTGCTGGTGAAGGGCGATCACCTCCTTCAACAGATCCGGATCCTCAAAGCTCCCGTCCAGACCTGCCAGCCACTGCACGTAGGTCCGCCCCTCTGGCCGAGGTCCCAAATGCCTTCGCAACAGGCGTTCGAGCTCATGAAGGGGCGTTCGCACCCCTCGGACGCGGTATGCCTCCCGGGCAGCACTGGGGTCCATCGGGTTGCGCGAACGCCACAGCCGCCTGACCACAAACCCGGAAAGGCCGAGCCCCATCGCTGACACCACCACAATCACCATCAACTCGTTTTCCGGATCGGTGCGCCACAAGTAAAAGTCCTCCCTCAAGCGCTTCAGCCCGTCCTTGAAGCCTTGGAGGATGGATGGCTTCGGCGGAAAGCTCGCAAACCAGTCGGGGGGGGGTCGGGTCAAAATCGATCCATCGCGACGTTTGCCCGTCCCACACCCGGCACCAGGCGTGGGCATGGGTTCCGCGAATCAAGTAATCGCCGCCGGTTCCATCCCGCTCAAGCACGGCATAGCCGATGGCATAGCGGCTCTGCAGGCCGGACTCGCCCAGGATCAGGACTGCTGCCGTGGCGAAGTATTCGCAGTGTCCGGCCCGAACGTCGGTGAGAAACTGCTCGATCGCCGAGGGCTTCATCGCTTTTCCCACACGCTCGGCATGGGTCGGCTGGTGGATGGTGAGATCGAGGCTGTAGCTGAAATTGCGGCGGAACCACTCGCGCAGCCGCGCGAGCTTCGCATCAAGAGTCGGCAAATCGCGCAAGCCCAGCTCCTGTGCGACACGTCGCACCGCCTCGCGCTCACCCAAGGTCATGCGGAGGAGATCCGCTTGCTCGCTTCCGGACTCGGGATCGGTTCCCGCCCCCCAATAAACCGTGCAATCAACCACCGGCTTGTCCGGAATCACTTGCACGGTGCCCAGAGGGTTGATCTCCACTTTCTGATCCGTGAAGCCGCGGAGTCCTGCCGCGTCACCGGGAATCGGCAAGGGATAAGGCTCCTGCACGCTGCCCCTCAGGGCATACGATGGCAGGCCATCGAAATCCCCCGCATCCAGACCCTCGTGCAAGGGGTGATAGGTGACCTCGTTCACAATCTCCGAATCCAGCTCCACGAAATTGCGCCTCTGGTTCTGCCATGTGGTGCCGAGGAAATTGCGGAAGGTGGCCGTGCGCAGCAAGCGCGGCGGCACCAGTCCCTCCGCGACCTTCAGGCGCCAGAGGACCTCAGGCGACAGCAACACCCGCCCGCGCGAACCGATCAGGGTGGTGTGGAAATTCGGATCGAACTGATTGCCTGCTTCCCCTCCTCCGCTGCGCAGGATCTTCTCCAGACGCTCCAAGCCTTTTTGCCCCGCCAAACCCAGCAATCCCGCCAGCAGCATCACGGGCAGCAGGGAGGTCCACCGGCACCGCCCTGTCGCCAACAGGACCCAGGAACAGAGCGCCATGAGCCCGGGAAGGAACAACTGGCTCTCCTTGCTGATCCCGATGGTCGCCGCCAGCAGACAGACCACCAGCAGCACGTTGCCGAAATTGAAACGCACCGGATCGATCATCAATCCCAGGCGTTCGTTGCGCAGGCGGCTGCGCTTCGCGAAAAGCGAAAACGCGCTCAAATCCACCGAATCCCTGAGGCCATACGACTGCACGAACTGCACCGGCAACAGCAGCACGGGCAACCAGGACATCAGGACCAACACCGCGGTATACCGGCTCTCGTCGAGCCAGATGACCACACCGGCCAGCGCCATCATCACAAACGAAAGCTGCCAGGCGCTTTCATAGGATGACTCGTTGAAATCCCAGCGCAGCCTGACCCAATGCCTGCCCTCCACAAAGAGTGCGGCGACCAGGCCGATGAGCGGCCTGCCCGTCATCGCCCCCCAAAAGAGAAGCGCGGTGCCTAACAAAAGCCGGGGCGGTGGAATGACGCGTTCGATGGTACGGGGTTGGGTTCGGTTCAGGCAAATCGCTGCGGCAGGGCACGGAGGTCGTCGGCAACACGACCCAACCTCAGCCAGTGACAAGGCACGCCGGCGGGCTTCTCTCCCAAACCCACGACAATCGGGACCACCGTGAGCCCCCCCTCCTCAAGCATCCGCAACAACTCGGCACGCAATTCGTCCCAACCATTCAGGATCACAACGCAGGAGGTGAGATCATCCCGGTAGCGCAGCACGAGGCGGGCCAGCGACCTGAGGTCACCGGTTCGCGCGGGTGTCACGCCCGCCAGCACCTCGAGCAGCTTCTCGGCACGCTCCACCCCGCGGCCGACCGTGACCCGGTGGGCCTCGTTTTTGACAAACATCAGATCCAGCAGCGACTCGGTGGTATCGATCGCACAGGCGAACGAGGCCGCCACCGAAATCGCCTCTTCGAATCCGAGATCCGAGCGGTCGGTGGACAGGCAGTCGAGCACCAGTCCATAGCGCGGGTAATGCGTGTCCTCGAGTTCCTTGACGATCGGTCGTCCAAGGCGCGCCCAGCTTTTCCAATGGATCTGGCGCATCGGATCTTCCGGACGGTAATCGCGCAGACCGACGAATTCACCCGAGTTTCCAAGCGCGTTGGTATTCGCCTCGCCGCTGATCTTGAACGGCACGCCACCGGGCAATTGGACCGGTGGCAGGGCATAGCGCCGCGGCAGCACGACCAGCGTCGAGGCCGGCGCGGAGACTGCCGAGCACTTCTGCATCAGACTGAATGGATCCGGCAGCATCACCCGCAGGTCCGGCAACTGGATCACCCCGCGACGAAGGGGAGTGATTTCAAGCGTGAAGCGCGATTCACCGCCGGGCTTGAGGCGGATTTCCTGATCGGACAGCTTCTCCTGGAACAGGCGCCTGCGAAGCATCAGCCACTGCCAGCGGAAATAGACGAAATTCCGGTCGAAGAAATTCCGCTCCTCCTCGCCTGGTTCCCGGATGACACAGAACTCTTCGATGCCGGGTCTGGCATCGGGTTCGGATTCGATCAACCACGCCCTGGACACCGGGCGCTTCGAGAGGTTGCGCACCACGACACCGTAACGCAGCGGTTTGCCGGCAGTGGCGAAACGCGGCATCTCGCGCCTCGCCTCAAGGCTGACGCGACGGGACAGGACCCATGGAAAACCGATGCCGGCCATCGCCACCGCGAACGAAAATACCTGATAGACGGTACCGCGCTCGTGACCCACGCCAAGGCACATCGAAATCACCAGCACTCCGGACAAGCCGAGGCCCGCTGGCCGGATGCGGCGCCAGAGGAAATGGCGAATGCCCGAGGACTGCGAATAGGAACGGTGCAACCAGCGCAGGAAACGCCTCCGCCCGGGGCTGAGCCCGCCAAGCAACTCATCTGCCGGGGAAAACTCCATAATCTGCGGATTCAAACGGGAACCGGCGTCGCCTCGATCAGCTCCCGGACGATCTGCCGCACACTGCTGCCGGAATATTTGGCTTCGGGAACAAGCACCAGGCGGTGCGCGATCACATCCACCGCCACCGACTGGATGAGCTCGGGGGTGACAAACTCGCGGCCCTCGAACAGGGCCATCGCCTGGGAAACCTTCATCAGCGCCAGCGAAGCCCGGGGGCTGGCCGCCAGCTGGATCTTCTCGTGGCTGCGGGTCGCCGCCACGAGGCTCACGACGTAATGCTTCAGCTCATCGCTGAAGCGGATGCGCTTCG
>CBFGOB010000237.1:0-4772 GCA_965650215.1 uncultured bacterium
CAGGTTCGAAAGAAAATCAAAACCCAGCTCGTCGCGCAAGATGCGGCAGACTGGAAGCAAGCACTCACGATCGACGAGCAGCGTATCCTGAGCCGCAGGACCGGGGTTTTTCAACACGCGGACTGCGGCTTCGGAAAATCGCTTCCGGAGCGATGTGACGATCGGTTCCAAATCCAGGCTCATGCCTCGCCTCCTTCCTCGCTGCGCTCGATGACGGGAGGCTTCCAGATGTCCCGGTTCAGGGCGGGCTCCAGATCGTGAGCGCCGTATTCCGGCACGGGAAGCTCAGCCAGGGCATCCGGATCCGCATGGCGGGCCCGATGCTCACCCATCAGCTTCTCCCTGGAAATCTTGTCCCTGAGGGTCATGAGTCCTTCCAACAGGGCTTCGGGACGCGGCGGGCACCCGGGAATCACCACGTCCACCGGGATGAAGCGGTCAATCCCCTTGAGCACGTTGTAACCATCCTTGAAGGGGCCCCCGGAAATCGCACAGGCACCCATGGCGATCACATACTTCGGCTCGGCCATCTGGTTGTAGAGTCTGACGACCTGCGGAGCCATCTTCTTGGTCACCGTGCCGGCAACCAACATCAGGTCGGCCTGACGCGGCGACGGCCGGAACACCTCGGCACCGAAACGGGCCATGTCATACTTCGCCATGGTTGCGGCGATCATTTCGATCGCACAACAGGCAAGCCCGAACTGCAGCGGCCAGAGCGAACTGGAACGCCCCCAGTTGATGAGCTGCTCGAAAGATGTCACATGCACCCCCTGAGACTTCAGTTCTTCGGCCAATTTCGGATCAATCGCCATAAATGTTCATCTTCGGATTCGACGGACCGCGCCAGTTGAGCAAGCCCTTGGTCCAAGCCCACAACAGGCCCTCGGCCAGCAGCAGCAAGAAGGCCATGGTCACCCAGAAGGCCATCGCCGGAAGGTCGAGGAACGCGACCGCAAACGGAAACAGGAACACCGCCTCGACATCGAACAGGAGGAACAACAGGCCGAAGAGATAATATTGCGAGTGAAACCGCGTCTGGCGTTCGGCGAGCGGATTGACTCCGCATTCATAGAGAGCGTTCTTTTCCTTGCCTTTTTTGATCGGCGTAAAGCACGTCATCCAGACCCTCGCGAGGGCCAGGGATCCGATCGGCACCATCAGCGCCACAACGAAGAAGATCAAAACCGGAAGGTACGGATGGCTCATAAAGTCACCGGACTTGGATTCATTTCATAGGATAATACCTGAGCTAGGGTCATGGATGCCAACTTTTTGCAATACGACTGGTGGAAGGCATACCAGAACGTGTCCGGCCGTGGCGAGACTTTATGCGCATGGGCCGCATGCGGGCAAGTGCTGGCCGCCTCCACCGCCTCGTCGATTTCGAGCAGAGAGATGTGTTCGGGCAGTTTGCACAACCTGACGCCCCCCTTGTATCCCCGCTTGGATTCAACGATTCCGGCTTCCGACAGGCGTTGGAAGATTTTGGACAGATAAGCGGCAGGGACCTCCGCAATTTCTGCGATTTCCCCTACCCTCATGCTCGGGTCCCCATACCTGGCAAGGCAGGTCAGGGCCTCAATGGCGTATCCGGTTGTTAGCGATAGACTGGTCATGGCTTTGTTTTCAGGTGTTCCACAGCTGGAGGATGCGGAGATAGTTTGCGCGCTCGAAAACCGACGGATCAGGGCAGTGTTTCAGGCTCATGCTGCCACGCATCTGGTCGACCGATTCGTATTCATGGTCCTCGAGCCAATGCCTGAGCCCCGCCACGAGGCTGCCGACATGGGATGGACCGTATTTCAACAGACTCGAAACGACCTGCACCACGTTTGCGCCGACCATGATGCCCTTGATGATGTCCTCGACGGTATGGACACCGCCGCTGATCGCGATATCCCCCTTGATGTGACCATAGAGGATGGCGGCCCAACGGAGGCGCAGGCGCAGCTCGGTCGAATTGGAAAGCTCAAGACGGTGTGTGGCTTCCAATTCCTCGATGTCGATGTCCGGCTGATAAAAGCGGTTGAACATCACGACCCCGGCAGCCCCCATGGAATCCAGCTCCCGAGCGAAATTCGCAGGTGATGAGAAAAACGGCGACAACTTCACCGAAACCGGAATCGAAACGCTGAGTTTGACGCTTTCAAGGATATCAAGCGTGCGCTGCTCGACCGCGGCCCCGGTCTCCTCGGGATCGGTGGCGATGTAATACACGTTGAGCTCAAGCGCGTCCGCTCCCGCCTCCTGGATCAGCCTTGCGTAGTCCGTCCATCCGCCGAGGTGCGTGCCGTTGAGCGAACCGATCACCGGAATATCGACGGCCTCCTTGATGCGGGCGATCTGGTCCAGATAGCGGTCCGGTCCCAACGCGTAATCCTCCATCCTCGGAAAATAGGACGTCGCTTCCGCAAAGGATTCCGCGGGATGCTCGGTGTGGGCAAACTCCGCCAGCTGCTCGCTGGTGATCTGCTCCTCGAAAAGCGAACGCATCACCACGGCCGCCGCACCGGAGTCTTCCAGCCGCTTCACCGTGTCGAGGTGATCGACCATCGGCGATGCTCCCGCAACGACGGGGTTTTTCAAATCAAGGCCCAGATATGTCGTTTTGAGTTCCATGGTGCTTAGGGTTTGGTGATCTCCGCTTGGGTTCCTTCGGATGGTTCCCACTTGGCGGACATTTGCTGGTAGAGGGCGAAACGCTCCTTGAGCGACTCGACAGCCATCTCATGCAGCTTTTCGGACCGCTGAGGATCGATGCGCTTGAGCATCTGGAAGCGTGTCTCGTTGTTGGTGAAGTCGGCCAGCGAACCCTTGGGAGCCGCGGAATCGAGGCGCATCGGGTTTTCACCATGATCGGCTCGGCGCGGATCATAGCGGAACAGGGGCCAATAACCGCATGCCACCGCCAGTTTCTGCTGCTCGAGACCCTGCGCCATGTTGTAGCCATGGGCCACGCAGTGGCTGTAGGCGATGATCAGCGAGGGACCGGGATAGCTCTCCGCCTCGCGCATGACCGTTACCGCATGCCCATCCTTGGCACCGAGGGCGATCCTGGCGACATAGACCGATCCGTAAGAAGCAGCGATCATTCCCAGGTCTTTCTTCGGCACCGCTTTGCCAGCCATGCTGAACTTGGCCACCGCACCCAGCGGGGTCGATTTCGACTGCTGGCCACCGGTGTTCGAGTAGACTTCGGTATCGAGGACCATGATGTTGACATTGCGGCCCGTCGCGATCACGTGATCGAGACCGCCGAAACCGATGTCGTAGGCCCAGCCGTCGCCACCAAGGATCCACAGACTCTTGTCGACCATGTAATCGGCCATCAGATCCAGGGTTCTGGCTTCGGCAAGCTTGACGCCCCTGAGCTTCTCCCTCAGTGCGATGACCCGTTTGCGCTGCTCTTCGATGCCGGCTTCGGTTCTTTGGTCGGCCTTGATCATCGAGGTCACCAGCTCGTCACCGATCTGCGGCGCGAGTTTGCCGAGCAGCACTTCGGCGAAGGAGCGGTGCTGGTCGAGGCTGGCGCGCATGCCAAGGCCGAATTCGGCGTTGTCCTCGAAGAGCGAGTTCGCCCAGGCCGGCCCACGGCCGCATTTGTCGACGGTGTAAGGAGTGGTGGGCAGGTTGCCACCGTAGATGGACGAGCAGCCGGTGGCATTCGCAATCAGGAGTCGATCCCCGAACAACTGCGTCAGCAGCTTGATGTACGGAGTCTCGCCGCAGCCGGCACATGCGCCCGAAAACTCGAACAGGGGCTTCATGAATTGCGTGCTCTTGACGTCGTCCTTCAGCATCGAGCGGTCGGGATCCGGAAGATTCAGGAAGAACGCGAAATTCTCGCGCTCCGCTTCCCTCAATGGCGCTTGCGGCACCATGTTGATCGCCTTGCGGCTCGGGCTGCTCTTGTCCTTGGCCGGACAGACCTGGACGCAAAGCTGGCATCCGGTGCAGTCTTCCGCAGCGACCTGCAGGGTATATTTGAGACCGGGATATTCGCGCATCTTGAAGTCCGTCGACTTGAAGGTCGCGGGGGCACCCGCGAGCAGGCCGGGGTCGTAGACCTTCGGCCTGATGGCGGCGTGGGGGCAGACGATCGAGCACTTGTTGCACTGGATGCAGATATCCGTTTCCCAAACCGGAATTTCCTCCGCGATGTTGCGTTTTTCCCACTGGGTCGTGCCGGTCGGCCAGGTGCCATCCACGGGGAAGGCGCTGACCGGAAGGAGGTCGCCCTTCCCTTCGAGCATGAGACTGGTGACACGCTTGACGAAATCAGGCGCAGCCTCGGGGACCGCGGGACCAAGCAGGAGCTTGGAAGTCGGCGCGTCTGGATACTCGACTTTCACGAGGTTATCGAGGGTGCTGTCCACCGCTTCGAAGTTCTTCTGAACGACCGCGTCGCCGCGTTTTCCATAGGTCTTGCGAATCGCATACTTGATCTGATCGATCGCCTCCTCCTTCGGAAGGACTCCGGAGATCGCGAAATAGCAAGTCTGCATGATCGTGTTGATCCGGCCCGGCATTCCGACCTGACGTGCGACACTGCTGGCATCGATCGCGTAGAAATCGAGGTTCTTGAGAATGATCTGTTCCTGGATCGCGCGTGGCAGGATATCCCAGGACTTGTGAGGGTCGCCCGGAGAATTGAGCAGGAAGATGCCATTGGGTTTGATGTAATCGAGGACATTGACCTGCGACATGAGATCAAAGCGGTGACAGGCGACAAACTCCGCCTGACGGATCAGGTAGGTCGAACGGATCGG
>CBFGOB010000238.1:0-4761 GCA_965650215.1 uncultured bacterium
CCCCGCAAAACCCGTGGATGCCGATCAGCACGACATCCTGATCGACCGCAGGCGAAACCCACTGGCGGTAACCAAAAGTCTCGCCCTTGGCGTGCAGGCTTGGGTTCAGCACCCGTTCCGGGCCGGAGCTGCAACCGGCAAGCAGCGCGATCGCCAGGCAAGCCACGCAGCACCTCCGGATGGCGGTTTGCAAGTTTTTCATCGATTCAAGAGCCATCCACATCATCTTCCAATTCCATCCTGACGCAAGTGACGGCGGTGGCACGCGAAAAACCTTTAAAATCCACGGTGGACCAGCAGGACAATCTCGCCCTTGGCCGCACGTTGCTCGAATTCCGCCGCCAATTCGGCCGCGCTGCCACGGTGGTAAGTCTCGAATTTCTTCGTCAGCTCGCGAGCAACGCAGGCTTTGGCATCCGGTTGGACCTCGGCGAGAGTCGCCAGCGTCGACGCGATCCGGTGCGGCGACTCGAAAAAGATGCCGGTTTCACCGGAGGCGAGCGCCTGCTCGAGGGCCGTGCGCCGCTTGCCGGATTTGACCGATAAAAAGCCGCCGAAACGGAAGGCGTGGCAGGGGAACCCGGAGCCGATGAGTGCCGTCATCACCGCCGAAGGTCCCGGCAGGACCTCGACCGGCACGCCGGCCTCCAGACAGGCTTGGACCAGGCGGTATCCCGGATCCGAAACCCCCGGCATGCCAGCATCGCTGATCACCGCGATCCGCTCGCCAGCCAGAGCCATGGCGACCATTTCCGGAGCACGCCTCGCCTCGTTGTGCTCGTGCATCGAGATCAGGGGCTTGCCGCTGATCCCCAAATGCGCCAGCAGGGGGGACGAGTGGCGGGTGTCTTCACAAGCGATCCGGTCGGCACCCTGCAGGACTTCCACGGCACGCCGGGTGATGTCACCCAGGTTGCCGATCGGTGTCGGCACCAGAAACACGCGGCCACCGGGTGATGGCTCATCCCTCATCACCAAGCGCCTTTCGTTCGGATTCGGAAATCGGCTGCGGGACGCCGGTCGCATCCACCCGGACATTGGTCATCCGGCCGGATGCGGCCAATTCGCCCCGGGCATTCAGGACTTCGAAATTCCAGACGATCGACGAGGTCCCGATCCGCTCGATCCCGAGCAGGACTTCAATCGCATCGCCAGCCAGCAGCGGCCGGTGGTAATCGCAGCTGACATTGACCCGCGGCCAGCCGCCAAGGGCACGGTCGAAGACCAGGACGCCGCGCGCCTTCAGACACTCGTGCTCGGCCGCCTCGACATGACGGAACACCGTGGGGAAATGCATCCAGCCACTGGCGTCCGTGTCCGCAAAGGCAATGACTGCCGGATGACGGTGGAGCGGCGCCTGCATGGCCGTCATTCGAATCGGGTGACCAGCACCGACGCGTTGTGGCCGCCGAAGCCGAAGCTGTTGCTGAGTGCGGTTTGGATCGGCACTTCGCGGGCGACATTCGGCACGCAGTCGAGATCACATTCCGGATCCTGCTCTTCGAGATTGATCGTCGGGGGCACGACGCCGTCCTTGATCGCCATGATGCAGGCGATCAATTCCATGCCGCCGGCGGCGCCGAGCATGTGGCCGGTCATCGACTTCGTCGAACTGACCATCAGGCCGTTTTTCGCGTGATCGCCGAAGGCCAGCTTGATCGCCTTGGTTTCGGCGATGTCGCCGAGGCCGGTCGAAGTCGCATGGGCGTTGAGGTATTCAACGTCCGTCGGATTCTTCTTGCCGTGCTTGAGCGCCATCTCGATCGCATAGGCCGGACCGGATCCATCGGGCGACGGCGCGCTGAGGTGGTAGGCGTCGGCGCTGACGCCATAGCCGATCAGCTCGCCGTAGATTTTCGCACCGCGCTTTTTCGCATGTTCCAGCTCCTCGAGCATGATGACGCCGGAGCCTTCACCCATCACAAAGCCGTCGCGGCCCTTGTCAAACGGACGCGAGGCGCGCTCCGGATCGTCATTGCGGGTGCTCAGCGCCTTCATGTTGGCGAAGCCGCAGAGGCCCATCGGCAGGATCGTGGCTTCGGCACCGCCACAGAGGAAGCCATCCGCATCGCCGAACTTGATGATGCGCCAGGCCTCGCCGATGTTGTGGTTCGAGGTCGCGCAAGCGGTGACAATCACCATGTTCGGTCCCTTGAGCCCGAATTCCATCGAAATGATGCCGCTGGCAATGTTGGAAATCATCATCGGGATCGTGAACGGCGACACTCGCTTGGGACCACGGTTGAGGTAGGTCGTGTGCTCGTTTTCGAGCGTCGCCAAACCGCCGATGCCACTGCCGACCATCACGCCGAAACGGCGGGGATCGATGTCATCGACGTTGAGGCCGGAATCCTCCATCGCCATCTTCGAGGCGGCGACGGCAAGCTGCACGTAGCGGTCGGCACGGCGCGCGTCCTTGGGCACGCGGAAGTACGAGTCGGGCTCGAAGTTTTTCACCTCGCCCGCGATCTTGCACTCGAAGGGCTCGGGATCCAGGCTGGTGATGCGGGCGATGCCGCTGCGACCTTCCTTCAATCCCTCCCAGGTGCTGGCCAAATCATTGCCCAAGGGAGAAATACAACCAATGCCAGTGATGACGACGCGGCGCTCATTCATAATTTCGGCGACACTTTGCAGGGATATATCCGGCCGCGCAAGCCTCATCACCAAGGGCGGGCGCTGCGGGTGATGATCCACAAGCGGCGAACAAGCGCATGCGGGCCGCAGCGGGTCCCGTCACCCGAGCCTGCGGCTGCGGCCTTTTTCGTTGGCCGCACCACAATGCGGGCAATTCACCAGCGGCTTTTTCTCGGGATTTTCAAAGGCATGCAGGCAGAGCCGGCAAATCACCCGCCGGGCCGCGGAACGGGACTCAACGCCCACCCGCGCGAATTTGGAGACGGCCGTGAACACCAGCACCATCGCCATCGATCCGGCCACCAGGGCCAGCACCAGTTCAGTCAGCGTCAGTTCCATCGTTCGATGCTTGGTTCTCAAATCCAACGCCCAAAGCGATCCAGCGCTCGGCCGTTTCCGGAGCCTCTTGAAATGCGATCCGCCGCAACCAACGCTCAATGACCGTCGGCTCGAGCGCCTCATCACCGGCCATGGACACACAATCCGCCACCCGCCCGCGCCCGTCGAGACGGATCAGGAAATTCCAGGTCTGCGCCGCCAGCGGATCGCCAGGCTGAAGCTTCAAGTCCGGCAGCTGCGGCGGCAGGTCCGCGGCGCTGATGCCGGAAATCGGACGCAGCCGCGGCACCATCACCAGCGGCCGGACCTGCGGCGACGAGATCGACGCCAAGGGCCGGGTCGGCAGCACCGGCTCACCCCGCGAGGCCAGCCCGGAACGCCCACCAGCAACATCGGCAAAACCCCTCAAGCCGGGCACATAGCGCTCGGGCGCACTGCGACTCGCCTCCTCCAGCTTGGACTCCCAAGCCGGCAATTCACTCCACTCGGCCAACGAAAACCTCGATGGAAACGGACCCTCTTCCCTCGCCCGCCGCGCCAGCATCCGCCCGGACACCGAGTCATCGACCTGAATCAGGCTGGCCTGGGGCGCCGCCCAGGTCACCGGCCGCACAACACGCACCCTCACCGCCATCAGAAACACCGCAAAACATCCGGCCGCGATCAGGAAGGCCAGCGACGAACGCAAGAGATGACGGCCGGAATTCCGCCAGTTGTAGATCCAGGACGGCACTTCCCGTCGCTTGGGCTTGCGGGTCCTGGAGGACATCAGTTCTGCGGGGTTGCCGGTTGCGCCGGAGCCGCTGCTCGTGGGTCCGACTTGTTGCCGATCAATGCCACCCGGAAGCCCATGGCAAGCAGGTGTTCGGCCACCTGACGCTCAAGACCGACCGGCGTGTCGGCATCCGCCTGCAACAGGACCACGGCATTCGTCTGTGCCCCGTCGGCACGCAATTGCCCGAAGCGCCGCATCAGCTCGTCCATGCCCACCCGGTCGCGCCCGAGATGGATCTGCGGCACGCCCTCGCCCGAACCGAGCGTGACAACATGGGTTTCCCGATAGCGCTCCAACTGGAATTGCGAGGGCGGCAACTCAACCATCACGCCGGATTCCCGCACCATCGCGGATCCCAGGACATGCAGGAGCCACAGGATGAGCAGCAGGTTGCACACCGGCACCGCATGCAGCAGCCCGGGGCGCTCCGGCAGTGACAATTCCAACTTCACGGGTCCTTGGCTGGCTGGGTTTCGCCACTCCGCTTGCCCGCGGTCACCTCACCGCGGAACGGGGCGTATTCGTCTTCCTCGCGCGCGTCAGCGATCAAATGCACGACCTCGATGCCCACGCGCTCGATGCGGCGCACCAGGCGCCGGGCGCGAGCCAGAAAGTACAGATAGAGCAGATACATCGGCACCGCCACCGCAAGCCCCAGCACGGAGGTGATCAGGGCCACAAACACCCCGGAGTGCATGTCAACCGCGCCGCTGAAGCCTCCCTGCTCGCCGACCTTTTGGAAGGTCTCGAGCATGCCGAGCATGGTGCCCAGGATGCCCACCAGGGGCGACAACAAGGCCACCCCGAGGATGGCGCGGATGTTTTTCTCGATCTGCGGCACTTCCAGCTGCCCCGCCTCCTGCACGATGTCACGCAAATCCCGACGGCCAAGGTAGTAACGCAACAGGGCGGCATGCGCGACCCGCGCCACCGGCCCGGGTGCGCGCGCCGCTTCATGCAGCGCTTCGGCAAAGGACTTGCGCCGGATGTGCTGGGCCAAGCCAAGCAGC
>CBFGOB010000239.1:0-4752 GCA_965650215.1 uncultured bacterium
CACGCCAGGGCATGGTAAGAAAACGTGTAGCCGTCAATCCGGCCCGCTTGGTGCCATGAAAGACACGCTCACCTCGCTGGAGGTTTCCCCTATTTCGGAAACCACTCCAACAGACGCTTGGCGACGAGCTCGTGTCCCTTGCGGTTCGGGTGATTGCCTTGCGACATGAACTCATCCAGTCTCGCCCCATTCCTGATGGCCGCCTGGAATTCCGCCAGACTGTCCACCAAGCCCACCTGGTGCTCGCGTGACAACTCGCGAATCAACTGCGCCTGCTGGCAAAGCGCGTCGTCCGGATTCTCCAGATTGGAGGCCTTGTCCGGCGTGGGAGTGAGCAGGATCACGGGAACATTCCTCTCCTTCGCCTTCAGGATCATGGACACCAGGTTGGCCCGTGTCTTTTCCACCCCCAGTCCGCGGTCATTGAGCCCGTAATCAATCGTCACGACATCAGGCTGGTGCGTGAGGACGTCTTTCTCGAAGCGGGATGAACCTGTGGCGGAGGTTTCACCCCCAATGGCCGTCACGATGACATTGATGACGGCGTGGGGATAGCGCTCCTTCAGTCCGGAAAACAGCAGGTGCGGGTAGGCATTGAGCGAATCCACGACAGGGGTCTTGAAGTAGCCGGCCGGGACGCTGTGTCCGTGACAGACAATATTCACGGTGCGATTGCCCGGCCAGGTCTTGCCGAGCAAATGGGAGACATGCGCCAGATAGCGGTCGGCGCCCGCAGATTCTTGCGACCCGGATTCAGCCGCGCGGGCGTGGATGGAGAAAAACCCCCATGCCGCCAACGCCAACGCCTTCACCACGATTCGATTTCCGCAATGCACGATATTTCTCCTTTTACGACGTTAGATGTGATGTCACCGCGTAATTGCGATGATTTTGAGTTGAATTTGAATGGCTTATGAGCGTTTGTCATCCATGACTTGTTGAGCCTCTTTGATTCTGTAGTTCATGGGGTAACCGAGACAACGACGAATCTCTCCTCATTTTCATCTGCATAGGGGCCGCGACTCTCTAGCGTGAAGTCTAATCGTATTGGCGAAACAAGCCGGACCAGAGTCGATTTGGTTGCAGCGTCATGCTGCACCTCAAACTTAAGATTACCGACTGGAATCTTCCTAAGCAGGCCGAGCAGAGCCTCCGGGGAATGTCCGTGCTTTGGATGGGTCTCGATACGATGTAGATCCGTTGTAGAAAGGAAACGCCTAAGCTGATCCTGCTGTGCGGACGAGATTAATGTCCGGACAACCTCTTCATGGCCGAGCTGGTCAGCTCGAGCAAAAGTTATCGCACAGACGAGAAACGTGACGATGAGAATATGCTTCATAGGATTGGTCTTTTTCTGCAGAACGTTAGATGTGGAGGCACCGCCGCGCAGGAGCCTGAATCCAAAGAAGAGGCTTACCGGCGGTTGCCTCGCATGACTTGTTCGCTTTGTTGTTCATCAACGGAAGAGGAAGTAAAACGAGGCACCCAACGCGCCAAGAAAACCGAGCAGCGAAATGGTCGTTCCGATTCGGAAAGTCAGATAATGGGGAACCAATCCCCAAAACCATCTGAAGTGGCTGAACAAGCCCAGAAATGCGTAACCAACACTCATTGCAAGCGCTGTGTCACCGGTAACAGTCATGCCTGAGCTTCTTCGTCCGGGCCAGTAGGCCTCCTTCGTGATCCAGATGTGCGCCGCGTAAATCATCAACCCGATCGGCAGCACGATCCCAAGCATGATCAATCTGGCGCGCCCGCCATTTGGGGGGCAAGCGAAGTCCTCAGCCTCAGTGGCAGTGTGCCGATATGGATTGTCTAGCCAGCCCATTTTTGGAGCGAACAGTGTTATGAAGTGACCGGTCGGTTTTGTTTGGGGGGGGTGATCCTCGACGGGACGAGGTTCCAGTGATTTCCGGCCCGGGAGTACAAACCCCGCTGCCGTTCGCTCACGCCTTGCATTCCTAGCAAATCAGGTTTGCGAATCAAAACCTTTCCGGGGCAACCCAGGGACTCCCCAACAGACCCCAAAGGACAGGCCATCCATCGCCTTCTTCCCCCAATTTCCAATATCCCTATATCCCAATGCCCATTCCCCCTTTTCGTTGACTCGCCCTTCCCTCCTATTGTTCATTTGAGCATCCCATGAGCGTTTCCCGTCCCAGTCCCAAGCCCCTGCTCCACACGCCTGCGGAGGCCCTGCGGAAATACTTCGGCTTCGACGGCTTTCTGAACGGCCAGGAAGAGGTGATCGCCGACATCGTCTCCGGCCGCGACGGGCTGGTCGTCATGCCCACCGGCGGCGGCAAGTCCCTCTGCTTCCAGATCCCCGCACTCTGCTTCGAGGGCATCACGCTGGTCATTTCACCCCTGATCGCCCTGATGAAGGATCAGGTCGACGCCCTCACCGAGCGCGGCATCCCGGCCACACTGATCAATTCGACCCTCAGCTGGGGAGAGCAGAAGGAACGCCTCGAACGCATCGCGGCAGGTGACTTCAAGTTGGTCTATGTCGCCCCCGAACGCTTCCGCTCGGAGAGCTTTCTCGAGGCCCTGCGCAAGATCGACATCTCCTTGTTCGCGATCGACGAGGCCCACTGCCTCAGCCAATGGGGCCACGACTTCCGGCCGGACTACCTGAAGCTCGGCAGCGCCCTCAAGAAACTCGGCCACCCGCAATGCGTGGCGCTCACCGCCACCGCCACGCCGATCGTCCGCAAGGACATCGGCGAAGTCCTGCGGCTCCGCAAGCCCTTTGAACGCGTCAGCGGATTCGCCCGCCCGAACCTCTCGATCCACATCCGCTCGGTCGACAAGGCCGCCCACAAGAACGAGCGGCTGCGGTCGATCATCGCCAGCCACAAGACCGGCATCATCTATTGCGCCACCCGCAAGAAGGTCGAGGCGGTCTCGGAAACCCTCGCCAGCTGGGGGCTCAGGTGCATCGCCTACCACGGCGGCATGAGCGACCCCGACCGCGAACGCGCGCAGGAAATCTTCATCCAGCGCAAGGCCGACATCGCCGTCGCCACCAATGCCTTCGGCATGGGCATCGACCGCTCGGACGTGCGCTTCGTGGTCCACTACGAAATCCCCGGCAGCGTCGAGGCCTACTATCAGGAAGCCGGCCGCGCCGGCCGTGACGGGGAGGCCGCTTACTGCGAACTGCTGTTCAACTATGCCGACACCCGCACCCAGGAATTTTTCATCGAGGGCGCGAATCCGGGATCGACCGCGATCCGCCAGATCTATCAGCATCTGCTCGGATCGGCGGATTCCAAACACGAGGTCAAGCTCACCCTCGAGCAAATCGCCGATGGCGCGGGCATCTCGAACTCGATGTCGGTCGGCAGCGCGCTGACCCTGCTGGCGCGCATGGGTTACCTCGAGCGCTTCGACATCCCGAAAAGCCGCACGCGCGGCACCCGCCTGCTCAAGCCGCAGGTGCGGGCGGGCGAACTCGATCTCGACGATGCCGCAATCGAGGAAAAGGACCGGCGCGACCGCGAAAAACTCAAGGCGATGGTCGAGATGTGCTACTCGCGCACCTGCCGGCAGCTGTGGATCCTGCGCTACTTCGGTGAATCCGCCCACGAGATCTGCGGATCCTGCGACGTCTGCACCAGCCAGCGCCCTGGCGAGCGCAAGGCTCTCAACGCCGAACAACGGCTCATCGTGCAAAAGGCGCTCAGCGGCGTCGCCCGCATGTCGCGGCGCAATGGCCAGGGCTGGGAAGCCTGCTACGGCCGCGGCCGCATCGTCCAGATGCTCGCCGGCAGCAAATCCCAGGAAATCCTCTCCACCAAACTCGACCAACTCAGCACCTACGGCATCCTCCGCAGCCAGGGCACCGGCTTCCTCAACGGACTCATGCGTTCACTCGCCGATGCCGGACTGGTGGAAACCACCAACACCGGCGACTACCCGCTGATGACCCTCACCGCGCTGGGCGACCGCGTGATGCGCGGCGAGGCGATGGCCGAGCTCGTCTGGCCGGAAGACCCGCAAGTCGAAACCCGCATCCAGCTCAAGGACCATGGCATCGACGATTCCCTCTACGGCTTCCTGCGCGACCTGCGCACCAAGCTGGCGAAAAAGGAACAGGTGCCACCCTACGTGATCTTCAACAACAAGACCCTCGAGGCACTGGTCCGCTACCAACCGGCCAACGAAGCCGAAGCCCTGCAGATCCCCGGCATCGGTGTCGCCAAGATCCAGCGCTACGCCGAACCCTTCCTCGAAACCATCCGCATGTGGAAGCAATCGAAGTGAAGAGAGGCCGGAGCTTCAGAGTTTCAGAGTTTCAGCCAAAGAATCCGCGTACAGCTCTTTGCCTTGATCTCTGACTCCGAAACTCCGGCCTCCGAAACTCCGAAACTCTCTTCCTCTTCCAACAAAATTCCGGCCTTCCCGCATCCCGCGTTTCAGCCTTTACTCCCCCCGTGCTGACTTCTCTCCGCCTGCTGGATTTCCGCTGCTTCGCGTCGCTCGACGTCGAGGTGCCCGGCGATGGCGTCATCCTCACCGGCGACAACGCCCAGGGGAAAACCTCGATCCTCGAGGCGATCTGCGTGTTGGTCCGGCTGCATTCGCCGCGGACGAACCGCATGGCGAGCATCGGCCGCATCGGCAGCCAGGGCTTCGGCATCGCCGGCAACCCGTGGGGCTCGGAATGCCGCGTGCGCCACTCGGCCGCAGTGATCCGGCCAGCCACGGCGGCAAGGCCGAGGATGCCTTCCACGTGATCGCCCCGTC
>CBFGOB010000240.1:0-4733 GCA_965650215.1 uncultured bacterium
GGCTGCGCGTCTTGAAGAAGCGCGCGGCCCACAGCCACTTGTCGATGCGCAAACGATCCATCTTGCTATCCGGGATTCTGCGCCAGCGGCAGGCGCACCGTGGCGTCGAGCCCCGCGATGCGCCGGTCTATTTCACGGTTTTCCAGCACGATGCTGCACCCCAGGTACTCCTGGATACGATCGATCTTGTCCGAACAGTCGACAACCTGGAGAAAATGAAGCAGCAGCTCGACGAAGGGGTGGTCAACCTCCGCGCCACGCTCAGCGCCCAGCTCGACCTCGCTTCCAACCGGCTCGACAAGGTCAGGGCCCGGAAGGACCTCACCAAGGAGGAGGCGATCAAGCGCGGGCTGGACGCCCAGGACTACGTCGATGCGAAGCGCGAATTCGAGACCGACCTCGAGTTGCTTCAAACCATGAAATTGCAGCAGATTTCGGTGACGATCCAGCGCAAGATTCCCGGTGAAAGCGTCCAGATCCACAACCGGCCGGTGATTTCCGAAACCCCGGTGAGTCCGAACGTCACCCTCAACCTGGTGCTGGGCGCAGTGGTTGGCTTGATCTTCGGTGTCGGCATCGCCTTCTTCCTTGAATATATCGACACCTCGGTGAAGAGCCTCGAGGACGTGGAGCGTTACCTGCAGGTTCCCGTGCTTGCCGTCGTGCCCAAGGATGTCGGTATCCTTCATGCCCACAACGGCATCAGCCCGGATGCCGAAGCTTACCGGATCCTCCGTACCAACATCGAGTTCAACCGCAAGAACCCCGAGGACAACGCGATTACGGTTGTCTCCGGCGGAGCGGGCGAAGGCAAATCGACGACCTTGGTGAACCTCGCCTACATCTGCGCTCAGGGCGGATACACCACGCTGATGATCGACGCCGACCTCAGGCGTCCGAGGCTTCACACCTTCTTCGACATCAACAATTCGGTGGGTCTTTCGAACTACCTCACCACCAACCTCATGCTTGAGGACGTGATCCTCCAGACTCCGGTGGACAACCTTTACTTCATGCCTTCGGGCATCCTTCCCGTCGATGCCGCAGGCATCCTCAACTCACGCCGCATGTCGGAGCTCATTCAGGACGTCAAGCAGCGCTTCGACCTCGTCTTGGTCGACAGTCCGCCGATCCTCGGCGTCAGCGACGCCTCCGTTCTGGCCAGCGAGGTCGACCTGACCATGCTGGTGGTCCAGCACCGCAAGCTGCCGCGCAACATGCTGATGCGCGTGAAACAGGCGGTTGAAAATGTCGGCGGCAATGTGATTGGTGTGGTGTTGAACAATGTGGATGTCCGCAGCGACAGCCAGTACCAATATTACACCAGCTACTACACCTATTACGCTCCCAGTGAAACCCAGGTGGCATCGGCCCGGCAGGAGGCTCCAGCCAGCGCCTCTGCTCCTGTGGCTTCAGCCAAGAGCGGTGATTCCGACCTCTATTGAATTCCAAACCCCTCGAGCCGATGATCATGAAACGTGCGTCCATCGCCATCCTGTCCCTCCTGTGTCTTTTTGCCTCTCCGCTGATGGCGCAAATCAAGTCGGGTCAGGCCATTCAAATCACGATCTCCGGCGTGCCGGTTGAGGAAAAAGGGCGCTTCGATCAAATGTATCCGGTTTCGGCCACGGGTATGATCAACATGCCGATCATCGGTCTGGTGCGTGCCGCCGGCCTGAGGTCCGAAGATCTGGCCACCGTGCTCCAGAACCGCTACAAACAGGCTGAGATTTACACCAATCCGACCTTCCAGGTGATTGCGTCGGATGAGGCGGTCATTGAGGAGCGTCTGGTGATTGTCGGTGGTTATGTCCGCGCGCCCGGGCCCAAGGCATACATCCGCAACATGACGCTTTGGCAGGCGATCCAGGCAGCCGGCGGGGCCACGGAATTCGGCAGTCTCAACCGTGTCCAGCTGATCCGCGGGGGAGCCAAGCCGCGCACCCTCAATTGCGATGTTCCTAGTGAGAAAATGACCCCTCTGCAGCCTGGGGATTCCATCGACGTGCCCCAGAAAACCTGGACAGGGGGCTGATTGGTCAGCCGAAGCTGAAGTTTCAGGGACTTATTCGGGTTTCCGCCCTTCGCAATGACCCGCCGCCGAATGACCTGTCATGTGAAACCCTGCATCCGTACGGGGTTGGGAATCCTGATCATTGGATTTGCAGGTGCCGAAGTTCTGCCGGAGCGGATGCTTTCCGGATTGAAGTCGGAGCAATTCAAGGTGCGGGAACAGGCGCAGGCGGAGATGCTGGAATGGGCCAGGGCGAACAAGGCCACCGCGGTGGATGCGCTTTTCCGCCAGTCACAGGCGGCCGCGGATCCCGAACAGCGCGCGCGCTGCCTGGCGGTGTTGCGTGAGATCGTTCTGGAGGAGTTCGAAGCACAGGGCGAGGGCTTCATCGGCATTCAGATGCTGGACGTGATGGTCACGCTCAAGCAGGATGACAAACCGGAAGCCCTGCGAGGGGTCAGGATCACCCACATCCTGCCGGGCATGGGTGCGGAGGCTGCCGGCATGAAGGTGAATGACACGATTATCGGGCTCGACCGCAAGCGATGGATTCACGAGATCGCCTCTGTCGCCTTCATGGACAGCATCAAGAAAATGAAGCCCGGAACCAAGGTCACATTGCAGGTGCTGCGGATGGATGAGCTCCGGGAGGTGGAGGTCACGCTTAGCCGTCGCCCGGACCTGAATGCCGTGGATCCCCGTTTCGGACTCCAGCCTGAACGCATCGAGGCCAGGAAACAGGCCGAGAAAGACGCCCATTTCCGCAACTGGATGGAGCAGCGGCGCATGAAGGCCGATTGAGCCGGCATTTTGGCCATCGACTTTCATCAAAGCTGTGGCAATTTACTCCGGCTTCGACCCCCTCAATCCTATCGCAAAATCCCAGAATGAATCGTTGGTTTCAGAACGCAATTTGCGCGGTTTCCCTTTCCTTCGCCGCAATTCCCGCCACAGGTCAGCACGCGGATTTCAACGAGGTGGGCAGGCAAATGGTCATCATGCTGCGCAACAGCCATTTTGCGCGGCTGGATTTTGATGACGCCCTGGGACGCCGTTTCCTCGACGATTACCTCAGCGATCTGGATTTCCAGCGTCTGTATTTCACCCAGCAGGATGTCGACCGGTTTTCCGCGGCTTATGGCGGCCGCATGCATGCGATGATTTTGGAAGGTGAGAGCATGCCTGCGGCGCTCGAGATCTATTCGGTGTTCCGCGACCGGGTCAGGGAGAGGGTGGCTTACACCAACGAACTGCTTGATAACGGTGAATTCGATTTCAGCCTTGATGAGGAAATCCTCATGACCCGCAAGACGGCCGCATGGCCCAAGGATGAGGCCGATGCCCGGCACTTGTGGAAATTGCAGATCAAGGAAGCGGTTCTCGCCGAGGTCCTGAGGCGAGAGATGCTGACCCGGCTCGCCAAGGAACAGGGCAAGCCGGACCCGGGGGTGGATGACCGCGATCCCAGGAAAAAGGTGGCGCTTCGCTACAAGCGTTTCCTCGCGAGTGTGGAGGATGTCGATGACGAGGAGGTGGCCAATTATTTCCTGAGTGCCGTTTCCCGGGCGTATGACCCGCATACCGATTACATGAGCTATCGCGAGATGAGCCGCTTCAGGGATGGCATGAAGAACCAGCTGGTCGGGATCGGCGCGCTGCTCCAGGCCGAGGAGGATGGTGCGACCAAGATCATGGGGATCGTCGTGGGTGGCCCTGCGGATCGCGAAGGAACCCTGAAGCTCAACGATCGGGTGGTCGCGGTGGATACGCTCAACAGCGGCAAGCCCGAGGACATGGTCGACATCATGTTCATGAAGATCGACAAGGTGGTCGATCTGATCCGCGGTGAAGAAGGTACCCGTGTGGCCTTGAAGGTCGAGCCCGCCGGAAGCGCTCCGGGAGAGACGAGGATGGTGGTTATCCAAAGGGGCAAGGTGGAGATGAAAGATGAACAGGCGAGTGCCGAAATCATCGATGTCCAAACTGAAAAGAAGGGCGTTCAACGTCTGGGCATCATCACCCTTCCTTCCTTCTACGCGGATTTCGAAGAGGGCAAGGTGCGTTGCTCGGTGGATGTCGAGCGTCTTCTGACCCGGCTGAATTCTGAGAAGATCGAGGGCCTGGTCCTGGATCTGAGGGGCAACGGCGGCGGTTCGCTCGAGGAGGTCCGTCGCATGACCGGATTTTTCATGGATCGCGGCCCTGTCGTCCAGGTCAAGAACACGATCGGCCAGGTACAGGTCAAGGAGTCCGAAAACGGCAAACCGATCTACAACGGTCCGATGGTGGTGCTGATCGACAAGAGCAGCGCCTCCGCGAGCGAGATCCTTGCGGGAGCATTGCAGGACTACAACCGGGCGGTGGTCGTCGGAGAATCCTCGACCTTCGGCAAGGGCACGGTGCAGCAGCCGATGGATATCGGCAGTTTCCTGCCCTTGTTTTCCGCGAAGGACCGCGCGGGCTACCTGAAGGTGACCATCCAGAAATTTTACCGGCCTTCGGGGTCTTCCACCCAGATGGATGGGGTCAGATCCGACATCGCGCTGCCGAGCATTCTCGATGCCCTGGAGGTGGGTGAAGCCTATCTGGATCATGCCCTGCCTCATGACCGGATTCGCAGCGCGCCGAATTTCAATCCCCCGGGCAATGAGCTTCTGTTCATCCCGCGCCTCAAGGAGCTGAGTCAGAAGCGGGTGAACGAGTGCAAGGATTTCGCCTA
>CBFGOB010000241.1:0-4686 GCA_965650215.1 uncultured bacterium
GTCGGCACCAAGCTGGAGCTGCTGCTCGAGCATGATCTGCTCGAAACCGCAGGCAAGGACCTGGTGGCGATGAGCGTCAACGACATCCTGACCACCGGTGGGGATCCGCTGTTGTTCCTGGATTACATCGGGATCGCGGCACTCGATGACGACAAGATCACCCGCCTGATTTCCGGGATGGCCGATTACCTCGAGCAGTGCGACTGCATTCTGGCAGGCGGTGAGACGGCGGAGATGCCGGGGATTGTGCCGGCGGATGTGATCGAGCTCTCCGGGTTCTGCATCGGCTGCGCCGAAAAACCCGACCTGATCGACCCGACGACGGTGGCGGTGGGTGATGTGCTCGTCGGTTACGCTTCCGACAGCATCCATGCCAACGGCTGGTCCCTGGTGCGGCGGGTCCTGAGGGATTTTCCGGGCGAGGTGAGCGATGACGAGCTGGCCGCCTGGATGAAGCCGACCCGGCTCTATCACGATGTGACCCGTGATTTGAAAGCGGCCGGCGTGAAGCCCAAGGCGATGTCGCACATCACCGGCGGTGGCCTTCCCGAGAATCTCGAACGCTTGTTCCGTGGCATGGGTGCCGACCTGGAAATCCCGCGCTGGCAGATGCCGGGTGCGGAAAAGCTCCTGCGCCATGTCGATGCCGAGGACCGCTTCCACACCTTCAACATGGGCATCGGCTGGGTCTGCATTGTGGCCGAAAGCGATGTCGCCGCCGCGCTCAAGGCCGGCCCCGGGGGCACGGTGATCGGCAGGATGGTTCCTGAGGAAGGCGTCCGCGTCAAAGTCAGCGGCGAGTGACGGAAGATCCCCCCAGCGAACCATGAGCGACTTCCTCAAACACGAATGCGGCATCGCCGCTGTCCGTCTCCGCAAGCCGCTGGCTTATTACTACGACCGTTACGGCACCTGCCTGTGGGGCCTCAACAAGCTGTTCCTGCTCATGGAAAAACAGCACAACCGCGGCCAGGACGGCACCGGTATCGGTTGCGTGAAGCTCAACATGCCGCTCGGCCAGGCTTACGTCCACCGCCGCCGCGACATCCAGAAGGACGCCCTCGCGCAGATCTTCCAGAAGGAGATCAAGTCGTTCTACAAGATGGCGCGCAAAGGAAAGCTCGATCCGAAGAACCCGGACAGCGTCAAGTCGGGCTTTGATTTCGGTGGTGAGATCCTCCTCGGTCACCTGCGTTACGGCACTTCGGGAGAGTTCGACGAAGGCGGCTGCCATCCCTACCTGCGCCGCAGCAATTGGCCGACCCGCACGCTGATGGTGATGGGCAACTTCAACATGACCAATGCGGCCGAGCTCAATCAGGTGCTCATCAGCCGCGGGCAGCATCCGGTGTTCGGCACCGACACCCAGACGGTGCTCGAGGAGATCGGCTACCACCTCGACGAGGCGCACACCGAGCTCTATCACCAGCTCAGGGACCAGGGCATGCCCGGCGCGGAAATCCCGCGTCACATTTCCGAGGCCCTCGACATCCAGCGCCTGGTGTCGGAGTCCGCAGCCGCATGGGACGGCGGATACACGATCTGCGGGGCGATCGGCAACGGCGACATGTTCGTGATGCGCGACCCGCGCGGAATCCGTCCCTGCCACATGCTGATCACCGACGAGGTCATCGCCTTCGCCTCCGAGCGGGTGCCCTTGATGACCGTGTTCGAGGCCGAGCAGGATCAGGTCAAGGCGGTCGACCCCGGCAGCCTGATCACGATCAAGTCGGACGGCACGATCATCGACGCGACCTTTGCGCCGCCGCAGAAATACACCCCGTGCTCGTTCGAGAAGATTTACTTCTCACGTGGCAACGACCCGCAGATCTACCGCGAGCGCAAGGCCATGGGCGCCTCGCTGGTGCCGCAGGTGGTGAAATCGATCAAGGGTGCCTTCGAGAACACCGTGTTCTCGTTCATTCCCAACACCGCCGAAACCGCCTACTACGGCCTGATGGATGGCTTGCGTTTGTACCGCCGCGAGGAAGTGCGTCAGCAGATCCTCGAAGCATCCGGGCAGGGCAAGCTGACACCGGCACTGGTGGATGATCTGATCATGCGCAACTGGCCGGTGGGCGAGAAGGTCGCGCACAAGGACATCAAGATGCGGACCTTCATCAGCCAGGAAAAGGGTCGGGATCAGATGGTGTCGCACGTCTACGACATCACCTACGGTGTCGTGAAGCCCGGCAACAACCTGGTGGCGCTGGACGATTCGATCGTGCGCGGCACCACGCTCAAGCAATCGATCCTCAAGATCCTCGCGCGCACCGAGCCGTCGAAGATCGTCGTGTGTTCGACCGCACCCCAGATCCGCTACCCGGATTGCTACGGCATCGACATGTCGGAGTTGGGCAAGTTCATCGCGTTCCAGGCCGCCGTCGCCCTTCACCGCAAGGCGGGCCGCCAGTCGCTGCTCGATGAGATTTACGACGAGTGCCGCGAGGAACTGAAGCGTCCCGCTGGCGAGCGCCGCAACCGCGTGCAGCGGGTCTATGAGGCCTTCACGGACGAGGAGATCTCCGCGGAGATCAGCCGCATGGTCTATCCGGAAAACATCGATTGGAACGGTGAGGTCGAAGTCATTTTCCAGACGATTGAAAACCTTCATGCCTCGATCCGCGGGGAATGCGGCGACTGGTATTTCACCGGCAACTATCCGACCCCGGGCGGCTACTCGATGGTCAACCTCGCCTACATCCGCTGGTATGAGGGAGTGGGCGGCCGGAGCTACGATCTGCCGCTTTGAGTGGAGCCGCCATGCCGAATGCCTACGAGGTCCTGGGCCTGGTGCCGATGCTGGTGCTCGAACGTGAGGTGTTGGATGCGGCGACGCGCGAAGCGGGCCGGGCGGCACATCCCGATGCCGGTGGCGATCCTCAGTGCTTTGCCGCGGTGCAGGCGGCCCATGAATGCCTGCTGAGTCCCTCGAGGCGTCTCAAGCTCTGGCTGGAGTTGCGCGGGATCGGAGTGGAGAGCCGGGGAGCGATCGATCCGGAGATGATGGATTGCTTTTCACAGGTCGGAGAAGTGAGTCAGCGCGCCGAAGCGTTGATCCGCAAGCGGGATGCGTCCAGGAGCGCGCTCGGACTGGCATTGCTCGAGAACGAGACCCAGCTGTGCCGGGAGGCGGTGGGCAAGGTCATCGCCACGGTCGAGGCGGCGATCGATCAAGCGTGTGGCGGATTTCCCGGGATGGAGTGCGAGAGCGAGCTTGACCCGGTGCGGGCTTCGGAAACCTACCGCAATCTGAGTTTTCTCGAAAAGTGGCGTGCGAACTTGCGGAGCCTGTTCGCCAGGCTGGTTTAGTGTGTGATTGCCGGAAGCCGCCGACTTTGTCCGGGTGCCTTGTGGCAGGCACATCTTCACGTAGGCGCGATGGTGACATCGCTCTTTTATCAACCCCTCGTTCGGACGAACGAGCCTACGTTAAAAGATGCCATTTCCTGCCACCACCTTGTGTTGCAAACCCTCACAAGCGGCTGAAGCTGCTGGTGGCGCTCAGGTACCCGATCAAGGCGGCCGTGAGGATCACCAGAACCATGACGATGGCGATGAAGCTGAGGCCGAACAGCGGTTTCATGTGCCAAGTCCTAGCGTTGCGGGTGTTCTTCTGCCAGCGGGAAATCCCGGTGTCGGCCGGGTCTTGCAGCAGGTCGCGGATCGGTATACGGATCCCCGCATGAAATCACCCGAGCTTCTGGCGCCGGCGGGTTCGCTGGAAATGATGCGGGCCGCCTTCGCCTATGGAGCGGATGCCGTCTATGCCGGCCTGCCGCGTTACAGCCTGCGGGTCCGCAACAATGCCTTCCGCGATGTCGATGCCTTGCGCGAGGGAGTGGACGAGGCGCATGCGCTCGGCAAGAAGTTCTTCGTGGTCAGCAATGTCCTGCCCCACAACCCGAAGGTCCGGAGTTTTGTCAAGGACATGGCACCGGTCATCGGCCTCAAGCCCGACGCGCTGATCATGGCGGACCCGGGATTGATCGACATGGTGGGCGAAACCTGGCCGGAGATGCCGGTGCACCTGTCGGTGCAGGCGAACACGCTCAATTGGGCGGCGGTGAAATTCTGGAGCAAGCTCGGCGTGTCGCGCATCATCCTCTCTCGTGAGTTGTCGCTCGACGAGGTGGCGGAGATCCGCCAGGAATGCCCCGAGACCGAGTTGGAGGTGTTTGTCCACGGGGCCTTGTGCATCGCGTATTCCGGGCGTTGCCTGCTGTCCGGTTATTTCACCCGCCGCGATTCGAACCAGGGGGCCTGCACGAATTCCTGCCGCTGGAAATACAAGCTGCATGAGCATTCCGACCGCGATGACGATCCCTTCCTGATCGAGGAAGGCGAACGGCCGGGCGAACTGATGCCGATCGAGGAGGACGAGCATGGGACCTACATCCTGAACTCGAAGGATCTGCGCGCCGCCGAGCATGTGCCGCGTCTGATGGAGATCGGCGTCGACTCGCTCAAGATCGAGGGCCGCACCAAGAGCCCGTATTACGTGGCGAGGAGTTGCCAGGCCTATCGGCGGGTGATTGACGACACGATGGCGGGCCGGCCATTTGATCCGCGCATTCTCAGCGATCTCGAGGGCCTGGCGAACCGCGGTTACACCGGTGGCTTTTTCAAGCGGGTGCCGGATGCGATCTATCAGAATTATGCCGACGGCCATTCCCTGCCGGGAGG
>CBFGOB010000242.1:0-4684 GCA_965650215.1 uncultured bacterium
GCGAGCGGGTCGCCGCTCAGCGTGCCCGCCTGATAGACCGGGCAGATCGGTGCCAGCATGTCCATGATTTCGGCGCGCCCGCAGAAGGCGCCGACCGGAAGGCCGCCGCCGATGACCTTGCCGAAGCAAGAGAGGTCGGGGCTGAGGTTTTCAAGCCCCTGGACGCCTGCCTTGCCGAGGCGGAATCCGGTCATCACCTCGTCGAAGATCAGCAGCGCTCCGTAGGTTTGGGTGATCGAGCGCAGCAGCTGCAGGTAGCCGGGTTGCGGCAGGACCAGACCGGCGTTTGCCGGGTAGGATTCGACGATGATCGCCGCGATCTCCTCGCCGCGTGCCGCGAAGAGCTGTTCGAGCGCCTGAGGGTCGTTGTAGGGCAGGACGATGGTTTTTTCGGCAAAGGCCTTGGGCACGCCGGCCGAGTCCGGCTCGCCGTGGGTGAGGGCGCCCGATCCGGCGGCAACCAGCAGCGAGTCGCTGTGGCCGTGGTAACAGCCGTTGAATTTCACAATGCAGTCGCGCCGGGTGAAGCCGCGGGCGAGGCGGATGGCCGACATCGTCGCTTCGGTGCCCGACGAGCACATCCGGACTTTTTCAACCGAGGGCACCCAGTCGCAGATCGTGCGGGCCATTTCGACCTCGAACGGGTTCGGGATGCCGAAGGAAATGCCGCTTTTGGCGACCTCGTGGATCGTGTTGGTGATCGCCACCGGCGCGTGGCCGAGGATGTTCGGGCCCCAGGAGCCGATGTAGTCGATGTAGGTTTTGCCGTCGACGTCTTCGATCCGGCTGCCCGCGGCCTTCCGCACAAAGAAGGGTTCGCCGCCGACATTGCGGAACGCCCGGACCGGGGAATTGACCCCGCCGGGGATGAATTCCTTGGCGGTGGCGAAGAGTTTTTGCGAAAGGGGACCGACGTGCTGCATGGGCCGGAGTGTGGACCAGAATCGATTCGGGGCCAATCGCGAAGCGCGAATTTCGACGCATCACCTGCGCCGGTTTCCGGCCCCCGTGGCCGGGCTGGGACCGCCTGCGGGCCTTGCCGGTTCCGGGGACTGAAGAATTTGTCTGATTTTTTTCGAATGCCCTGTAAGATCCCCCCGTCCAAGTCCCCGCATGCATTGTTTCCTCCGCCCCGCAACCCTATGGCTACTGGCGCTCACCGCATGGTCAGCGGTCGCGGTGGCGCAGCCCGCGCGCAAGTCGCTGCTCGATTCGGATCCCGGTGTGGTGTATCTCGACCAGGTGTTCGACAAGCCGCTGGAATTGTCGGTCACCCAGGACGCTCCGGTATTCAGCGACAAGAATGCGGTGCGCCGCCTGGGGACGCTGAAGGGCAACCAGAAGGTGAAGCTGGAAGCGATCACCGACAAGGCATACCGCGTGCGCGGTCAGGGTTTGCATGACGGGATTTCCGGATGGGTGGGGCCCTGGGCCTTTACGAGTCCGGATCCGGATTTTGTCGCCCACCTCAAGCAGCTCTATGAGCGCCAGATGAAGGTCAAGGAATTGATCGAGGCCAAGGAGCTGGCGATCGGCATGACCCCCAAGGAGGTGCAGTTGGTGATGGGTGAGGCGACCCAGACCACCATGCGCAAGACCGCCAAGGGCGAAAGCGGGAAGTGGGAATATATCGAGTACGAGGAGATCAAGCATTATGCCAACCGTGTCGATCCCTACACCGGTGTTGTCTACCGGGAGCTGGTCAGCGTCACGCGTGAGGAAAAGGAGCGGACGGTGGTGGAGTTCGAGGACGGCTATGTGTCGGCGCTCGAGGAAAGCAAGAGCCGCAGGCCGCGCAAGGTGACGATCATCCTGCCGCAGATCACCTGCCGGTGGTAGGTGCCTGGAGCCTTTTGCGAAATGTTAGAGCGGCCGGCAGTGCTGGTCCTCGCAGACGATGACTTCGTTCGCCTCACCGTGGAGGAACAGGGCACGGGGCCAGTAGCTTTGGTGCAAGCGGGTGAGGACCGAAGCTTCGGTGTCCTCGGGCACATGGACGGTGGCGATCCCGCGGTCCATGAGGTCGAGGGCGGCGAGCAGGACGGGAGCGGTGAACGGGTGCTCCTGCAGGATGCCGGCGCCCGATTGCAAAAGCGTTTTCGCGCGGTCGAGGTGGGCGGGTTGCTGGAGGAGCGTGGCGAGTTTGATCAGGTTTTCCGCAGCGACATGGTTCGCCGATGGTTCCGCGCCGTCGTATTCGTCGCGGATGCTCATCAGGGTGTTGCCGCGGAGTTGGGGGGAGAGGAGGTAGCTGCCCTGTTCCGGACTCCAGAACCGTTGATCGAGCTGGGATTGGAGTTGCTGTGCCCATTGCAGCCAGCGGCTTTCGCCGCTTGCGATGTGGAGTTCGATGAGCCCGGAAATCACAAAGCTGTAGTCGGCGGGGAAGCCTTCGGTGTGTCCGCGCTGCTTGCGGAACGAGCGGTAAAGGGTTTCATCATGCCAGAGCTCCTGTTGGAGGAAAGTGGCGGTATCGCTTGCGGCGCGGATGAGATCGGGCCGGTCGAGAATCCGTCCACCGCGGGCGAGGGCGCCGATGGCGAGGCCGTTCCAGGCGCTGATGATCTTGTCGTCGCGATGTGGATGCGGGCGTTGCGTGCGCGCGGCGAGGAGGATGGCGGACGAGGCCTTGAGCGAGGCGCGGATCTCTTCGGGGTCGCAGTTGAACTGGCTCGCGAGTTCCTCATCCGGGCGGGCGCGGAACAGGGTGTTTTGACCGCGGAGTTCGCCGTGCGGGTCGCTTCCCGGCCGGGCATTGCCATCGGCTTCGACACCATAGGCGCTGCAAAAGATCGCTGCGGCCCTGGGCACGAGGAGTCTTGAGATTTCATCCGCCTCCCAGGTCCAGAAAGCACCCTCGCGCGGGTGGTCGGCCTCGGGGCCGGGCAGGCTGTCGGCATCTTCGGCGGCATGGAACGCGCCGAGCGGGTCACGCATCGTATCGATCAAATAACGGAAAATGCCCTCCGTGACTTCCCGGAAGCACGGGTCCGCGGAGATCTGCCAGGCGTCGAGGTAGGCCATCGCGAGTTGGGCCTGGTCGTAGAGCATTTTCTCGTAATGCGGCACATGCCAGTAGCGGTCGACCGAGTAGCGGTGGAAGCCGCCGCCGAGGTGGTCATGCATGCCGCCCAGCGCCATCGCGCGCAGCGTGGTTTCGGTCATCATCCAGGCGTCGCTGCCCTGCGGGCTGTCGATGCCCAGGCGGTCGGCGATCTGCATCAGGGTGCGCGGCACGCAGGGTCGCGGGAATTTCGGGGCTCCACCCCATCCGCCGAGTTCGAGGTCGAACATCGCCTTGCAGCGGTTGAGAAAGGTTTGGATCGCTTCCGGCGCCAGTGCCTTGCCTTCCGGCGGGGGACTCGCATTCGATTGCCGGAGCTGTTCCATCATGTCTTGCGCCCGCGATTCCATGTGTTGGCGGTCATCGCGCCAGAGGCGGGCGAGTTCATGGCAGACGCGGGCGAAGCCCGGACGGCCGTGACGGTCATCGGGTGGGAAGTAGGTGCCGCCGAAGACCGGATTGCCTTCGGGAGTCAGCCAGACGCTCATCGGCCATCCGCCTTGGCCGGTGCTGGCCTGGACGTAGCTCATGTAGGCGGCATCGATGTCCGGACGTTCCTCGCGGTCGACTTTCACGCAGACGAAGTGGTGGTTCATCACTTCGGCAATCCGCTCGTCCTCGAAGGATTCGTGGGCCATCACGTGGCACCAGTGGCAGGTCGAATAACCGACCGACAGGAATACCAGCTTGTTCTGCGCGGCGGCCTGCTCGAACGCGGCGTCCGACCAGGCCTGCCAATGGACCGGGTTTTGCGCGTGTTGGATCAGGTAGGGGGACGTCTCCTGGGCGAGGGGATTGGACATGAATCGCGAAGTCTTACGGTGGCATTCGGGATTTGTCCAGATCGCCGCTGGATTCCCTGCGGCCGATGGTGACGCAGGTTGACGGGATCGGAATTCTTGCGTAGTGTGGGACCGGCTCGGCAAGGCCGTCATTTTATGGATATTCAAGGAACCGTTCGCGACATTCTGCAGAGCAAGGGGGATCAGGTCTGGACCACGCGCGAGGAAGCGAGCGTGTATGAGGCGTTGGGTCTGATGGGGGAGAAAAACATCGGTGCCCTGGTGGTGTTGGACGCAGGCGGCCAGGTCGCGGGGGTTTTGTCCGAGCGCGACTACAGCCGCAAAGTGGTGCTCCAGGGCCGGACTTCGCGCGACACCAAGGTTGGCGACATCCTGAGTCGCCCGGCGATCACCGTGCAGCGCAAGGATTCGATCGCCGACTGCATGAGGCTGATGACCGAAAAGCGGATCCGTCACCTGCCGGTGGTGGTTGAGGACCGCCTGGTGGGGCTAATCTCGATGGGCGACATCGTCAACTGGGTGATGGAATCCCAGAAGTCGACGATCGCCCAGCTGCAAGGATACATCTCCGGCGATTATCCGGGGTGATGTAGCGGCGGTCTATGACCGTCGCTGATTGCCGCGCAAGTGGCGTTGCCTTCGGCGGGAAGTCCGACGGTCACAGACCGCCGCTACAATTTGGAATCGGCGACGGTCATGGACCGCCGCCACAATTGATCACTTGCTCACGTTGAAGCGGAACTCGATGACGTCGCCGTCCTTGACGACGTATTCCTTGCCTTCGATGCGGAGTTTGCCGGCTTCCTTGGCGGCGTGT
>CBFGOB010000243.1:0-4662 GCA_965650215.1 uncultured bacterium
GCGTATTCGCGCAGGATCATTCAGCGCACGTTTCCGAACACAACCACGCCGCGCGATCAATCTTATATGATAAAAATATAAGATTTATATCAATTTGGTCACTCTTCCGCGTCGCGCCCGCGAAGCAGGCCGTTGAGCAGCCCGCCCGCGCCCTCCAGCACGTTGCCGCCCTCGCGGATGAGCTTCTTGCCGGCCTTGAGAACGTCGTCGGACGACTCTTCCAGCGTGCGGCCGGAGTGCTTGAGCACCTTCACGCCGGTTTCGGGAAGGATCGTGAAGAGGCGCGCACCTGCCGCCATCACCAAGCGGTCCTTCAGATCCTGCTGGGGATCATCCAGGGTTCCGGTGATCCGGATCGGCGTCCACAGCAGGCCCTTTTCCCCCGGCAGGAACACATCGGTCTCCGCCCCGGGAATCGTCGCCAAGGTCCCGGGCGCGATACCGAGCCGGAAATACCCGTCAAGCTCGCGGCCACGGATCGCGAGATTCCCCTCAAGCCGCAGCAGCCCCTCCGACGCCAGCACCAGATTGCTGAAGCGCAGCTCGCCCTGCTTCCAGGTCCAGTCGCTGTGCGCCTCGCTCAGGTTCAGCACCCGGAAACGCCGGGTATCGGTGTAGGCCGCCAAGGTGTCCAGCAAGGGCAGGGCGGTCAACACCCCATCCTTCAACACAAGCCGCCCCCTGGCATCGAGCACCCCGTCGGCGGACTGCACCTGATAGTCGGTCGACAATTCGCCGGTCAGCCGCCTCACCCAGTCACCGGTCAGGACTTCGCCACACTGCACGCCGACGACATTGCCCTGAACCGAAAAGCGCTTGTGCTCGAGATCGAACTCACCCACCGCATCGATGCTGGCCCGGTCACCAAAGCGCAGGTCGGCATGATTGAGAAAAATCCGCTCCTTGTGGCAACGCAGATCGACACGCTGGAGCTGGAATACGGGCAGCTTCGGGTAAGGCAGCGCCAGCTCTCCTCCGTTCAGCCGCACATCGAAGACCTGACGAGATCCGGCCGGTTCGGCATGCACCGCCACCCCGGACAAGACCAACTCGCCCTCTGGCAGCTGGGTGCGCAGCCGCAGGTCATCGACATCGATGTTCTGCAGCTCGACTTCATTCGGCAGCCAACCCTTTTTCGCGGACGACGGCGCGGGAGCGACGGGCGCCGGCACATCCGCGGCACGAAGAGCCGCCGCCGCGCCGGGGTGCAATTCGAGATCGAGGCGGCGGATCCGGAACCCCTGAACCTCCCACACCCCGCGCGTGAATCCACCCAAGCCGACTTCGGTGCGCAGATCCTCAAGCTCGACACGACGGATCGCCTCGCTGCCGGTCGCGCGATAGCCGGCGACATTCACAGCGAAGCCATCCCATCGGAAGGTGGAAAAGCCACCGTCGACCCGAAGGGCATCCCCAACCTTGCGCGACAGGAAGATCCGGAATTCCTCGCTCTTCAGGTACTGACGCAGCCACAGGTGCAAGCCGGCCATGCCGACCACCACGATTGCCACCAACACCATCACGGCCATGCCGATGCGACTTCCGGCGGAAGCCCCGCGATTTCTCGATCTGCGACTCATTCACAGCAACATAGCGATGCGGGCAGCCGGCGCAAGCTCCCTCCAAAAGCCCGGAATTTTTCCAAGTTCCGCCATTGTGTTTGCCTCGGGAGCGCAGCACTCCATGCTGACCTGCCGTGAGCCCGAAAGACGCCCAGGAAATCGAAGTGGAAGTCGTCGAAATCGACGGCAGCCCCATCGAAAGCCGTCCGCAAGCCGGCAGCGACCCGCGCCAGGCCCATGCCCCGCAATGGCAAAAATGGACGGCCAACGTCCGCAGCTTGCCCGCGTTCTGGTGGCCGCTCTGGCTGATTCTGGGCATCATCGCAGCCGCCCTGCTCCTGACCTTCGGGCTGGTCTTCATCCTGGGCTACGCGCTTTTCCACATCCTCAGGCGGCTGGTCCGCACCATCCTGGGCTGAATCCCCGGATTGACAGGACGGGCCATCGCCCGCCACGGTTCGGGCATGTCACGTTTTGCCAACAAAGTCGCCGTCGTCACCGGAGCGGGCCGCGGAATCGGCCAAGCCATCGCACACGCCCTCGCCGCGGAAGGCGCGAAAGTCGCGGTTGTCAGCCGCAGCGCCTCGAGTTGCGGCAAAGCGGCCGACGAGATCAACGCCCAGTTCCCCGGAGCGGCAAAAGCATACGCGGTCGATGTCGCCGATCACAACGCCGTGCAGGAACTGGCAAAACAAGTCACCGAGGACCTCGGACCGGTCGGCATCCTGGTCAACAACGCCGGCGTCACCCGCGACACCCTGCTGATGCGGATGAAAGAGGAGGATTGGGACACCGTGCTCGACACCAACCTCAAAGGCGCCTTCAACACCGTCAAAGGCTTCATGCGCACCCTGATGAAGGCCGAAGACGCACGGATCATCAACATCGCCTCGGTCATCGGACTGATCGGCAACGCCGGCCAGGCCAACTACTCGGCCAGCAAGGCGGGGCTCATCGGCTTCACCAAATCGGTCGCCCGCGAACTCGCCGGCCGTCAGGTCACTTGCAATGCGGTCGCCCCGGGTTTCATCACCACCGACATGACCGACGAGCTGCCCCAAGCGATCAAGGACTCGGTGATCAAGAACATCCCCCTCGCCAGTTTCGGCGAAACCGCGGACATCGCGGCCGCCGTCACCTTCCTCGCCAGCAAAGACGCCCGCTACATCACCGGCCAGGTCCTGGCCGTCGATGGCGGCATGACGATGTGAAACCTCGCGGCACGTCAAGCGGATGGATCTGATCCTCATGCGCCACGGCAAAGCCGAAGACCTGAACCCTCAGGGTGACGGCGAACGCGCGCTGACCGAGAAGGGCTTCGAACAGGCACGCCGTCAGGCACGGCGGCTGCGCGAAGCCGGCAAGCTGCCCGAAATCGTGCTGACCAGTCCGCTGCTGCGCGCGCGCCAGACCGCCGAAACCTTCTGCGAAAGCGCAGGCATGCCCGGACCGGTCATCCAGGGCTGGATCGCTTCGGGCATGAACCCCGAAACCGCCCTCCGCGAACTCAAGGGCTTCACGGAATTCCAAACCGTCGCACTGGTCGGGCATGAACCGGATCTTTCCTCACTCATCACTTTCCTGCTGGGCGGCATGGCGGGCTCGATCCGCATGAAAAAAGGCGGCATCGCCTGCCTGAAGGTCAACCCGCCCTCGAAACAGGCCGAACTCCGCTTCCTCATCCCGCCACTGCTCTAGAATCCCGATTAAGAGATTGAGCCAAAGACCGTTCCGCACTTATTCTGCCAGCCATCATGGTTGAGCATGGCAAGCGTGTCAGTTCGGGCCCGAGCGACCCGCCGGCACAAGGGGATCCGGTATCCAGTTGCTGGACTTGCCACATCAAACGCCTCCCGCTCGTCTGCGCCAGCCTGATCATCCTGCTCGGGATCGGCGCCATCATCGGCTGGCACACCCGGCTGCCGATCCTGTTCCAGATCCACCGGGACTTTGCGCCGATGGCTTACAACACCGCCCTCTGCTTTCTTGGCTGTGGACTGTCGTTGCTGATGGCCAACGCCGGCCAACGCTGGCTGAGCATTACCGCCGCCCTCGGGGCGGCGGCCCTGGCCATTCCCAACCTGCTGCAATACCTGCTCCACGTCGATTTCGGCATCGATCAGCTGTTTTTCAAACCCTACATCCACACGCCCGACCTGAAGCCGGGAAGGATGGCGCTGTTCACAGCGATCGCCCTCAGCCTCGCAGTCACAGGCCTCATCTCTTCAGGCGTCCATCGCCCCCACCGCGACAGCTCCGTGATCACCGCCATCGCCAGCGCGATCATGATCGCCATCAGCGCACTTGGCTTCATCGGTTACGCCTTCGGCCTCACCGGCGCCTTCAGCTGGGAACACATCGCCCAGATGTCGTTGCCCACGATCGCCGCATTCATGGCACTGGGCATCGGCATCCTCTGCATCGCATGGCGCGATTGCCTCGAAAACACTGGCAAGACACCCCGATGGCTGCCGGTCATCGTGGTGGCAATGTCACTCACCGCCTCGTTCCTGCTAGGCGGTGCCCTCCAGCGGCAGGAGCGCGCGCACATCGAACGCTTTTCGGCAGACAAGCTCACCATCGTCGGCAACGCGCTGATGTCGGAACTCGAAAACCGCCACCATTCGATCCACCGCATGGCACGACGCTGGGCCGGCGCGGAGATGCCCGATCCGATCGCCTGGGAAGCCGACGCGATCGAACACCTCCAGGACGATCCCGGCTACCGCTTCATCGCCTGGGCAGACGAGGACCTCACCATCCGCTGGGCGGTCCCCGCGTCCAACACCGCAGCCATCATCGGACGCAGCGTGCTGCCCTCGGGCTGGACCCGGACCCGGCTGACCGACCACTTCTGGGCACATGGCGACCAGTTGGAAACCCGACTCGGCCTCGCAGGCGAAACCCTCAGCATCCTTTCCGCGATCCAGGTCGATGGGATGCTCATGGGTTGCATCGTCGCCGCCCTCGACGGACGGGAATTCTTCGAAAGCACGTTTCCCGAAAACATCTCCGGGAACTGCCATTTCACCATCACCGCCAACGACCGGCTGGTCTTCAGGAGCGGCACCCTCGCAGAACCACCCGACCCGGATTTGGC
>CBFGOB010000244.1:0-4659 GCA_965650215.1 uncultured bacterium
CCGCCGCGAGGCTGACCATTTCGATCAGGGTGGCCAATTCGGGTTCGGTAAGTCTGAGGTGCATGGTGGGGCTGGGGAGGAGGATTGAAGATCACGCCTGATCCGCCTGCCAGCTGGAAATTCGTCAATTCCTGCCCAGGAGCGGGTTGGATCCGCGGGCGGAAGGCCTGACTTCACTCCGGACTTGATCGTCCAGGGCTGATCCTGCAAGTTCCGGCCCTGCTTCGTGCACGAGTAGCTCAGCGGTAGAGCAACCGGTTTACACCCGGTTGGTCGGCGGTTCGATCCCGTCCTCGTGTACCATTCCGGCTGTTTTGCGGCCCGCTCCGCGGTTTTCGGGGCTTGGTGAAAGAGCCCGCGGGGGAGCCAAGTAGTCCCCTGATCCCTGGGGGATCCGCTTGCATGAAATGTTCCGTCGTGTTGTCCGCCTGTCTTGCCGTTTCGCTCGGGTTGTCCGTGGCCTGGGCCAAGCCGGTGAAGGTCTATATCATGGCTGGCCAGTCCAACATGGTGGGGATCGGCCAGGTCGAGGGCCGTGGGGAGCGCTGGGGTCCGGAATTCAGCGAGGTCAAGGTTTCGGTTTACGAGGGGGCCTTTGATCCTGGCAGGAACTACGACGAGGCGACACCGCTCAAGTCCGGGCCTGTCGAGCAGTTTGGTGGCACGCAGCCGAGCGAGTTGCCGCTGGGCGGCACCAAGGTGATCCGTGGAATGCTGAAGATGCCGGTTGCCGGGGTCTATCAGTTTCGCCCGGGCTACGGCGAATCCGAGTATTGCATCATGGAGGTCGCCGGGAAGGAGGTTTACCGCATGATGGAGGACAAGAAGAAGATCCACATCGCCGCGACGCTGAAGGCGGATGAGGCGCTGCCGTTCAAGATCACCTACCTCAGGGACAAATTGCAGGCGCTCGGCTGGACGATGCGGCTGGATGTCCCGGGGACCCTGACGACGGTCGTCAAGCAGCAGGGGAAATTCCCATACCTGCTCGATGCGCAGGGCGAGTGGGCACAGCGTGATGACGTGTGGTACCGGGGGATCGTCAGCGCCACGGCCAACCGGTGGCTGGGGACCGGCTGCGGGGCAAGCCCGATGCAGATCGGCCCGGAGCTGGGTTTCGGCCATGTGATCGGCGACCACCACGACGGGCTGGTGCTGCTGATCAAGGGTTCGCAGGGCAACCGGTCGCTGTGCTGGGATTTCCTGCCGCCGGGCAGCGAGCGCTTTGAAGTCGGCAACAAGGTCTACGCCGGCTATGGCGACTCGCCAGCATCATGGGACAAGGGCAGCAAGCCGGTGCCGGTCAACTGGCATGCCGGCAAGGAGTATGACAACTGCATCCGCGGGGCCAAAAAGTTGTTAGAAAGATTTGACGACGAATTCCCGCAGTTCAAGGGCCAGGGTTACGAGATTGCCGGCTTCGTCTGGTGGCAGGGCCACAAGGACCAGGGCGACAAGGTGTATGCCGAGCGCTACGAGCGGAACTTGGTGCGTTTGATCAAGGCGGTGCGCGAGGAATTCAACGCGCCGGATGCGCCCTTCGTGCTGGCGACGATCGGCTTCGGCGGTTGGAAGATGGAGCGGCCGGAGGCGCTGATGGTCGCGAATGCCCAGCTGGCGGTGAGCGGCGAGAGCGGCAAGTACCCCGAGTTCAAAGGGAATGTCAAAACGGTGGAGATCCGCGATTTCTGGAGGCCTGCGGAGGAGTCGCCGAAGAATCAGGATTTCCACTACAACCAGAATGCCGAGACCTACATGCTGGTCGGTGAGTCGCTGGGCCGGGGAATGATCGAGCTGCATGAAAAAAACTAGTCCGCTTGGCGTTGTCGGCGCATCGTTGCCGCCGATGAAGTTTCACGTGATGGCCTTGCTGGTCGCGTTGCTGACGGCCCTGGGGGCGGTGGCCGCGCCCGCGCTCGACGGGGCGACCGGACACATCCATCAGGTTGACCTTGCCGGGTCATGTTTCGAATTGCTCAAGGAGACCGAGTACGCGCCTCAATCGGACATCGGCCAATCGCGTTTCACCGTCCATTGGGACGAGCGGACCTTGGCATTCACGACCGACGAACGGCGCGATTTCGCTGATGTCCGCACGCCGCTGCATGCCGTATTCCAGGGCATCGATGCCGCCAATCGCGCGGCTTTCGACGCGGGGAAGGCGTTTGAGGCGAGGGTGGTGACCCTGTATCCGGATCCCCGGCTTGCGCCGCCCCTGCCCGAGGATGGCAGTCAGGTGGCGGGACGCTTCACGCCGGAGCCCGGTGCGCTCAAGGGGACGCTCGAAGTGGCTGGAAGGACGGTTGCGGTCAGCCTGCGGGCGAAGCACTGGCGGATTTGGTTCAAGCGGCCGGTGGCGGTGGCGGATCTGGCCCAGGGTTTCTGGAAGGTGACGCTCACCGGCAAGTACGATGGCGGGCGCTTTGTGGCCGGCCTCATGGAGGTCGCCAGCCTGCCGGATCCGCGCAAGACCGATGACCCGAAACTGCCGCGGGTGCTGGTGATCGGGGATTCCATCAGCATGAACTACCACGAGGCCGCCAAGGCGGCGCTTGCCGGGGTGGCCAACTACCACCGCTGCGAAGGCAACTCGTATTCCTCCGCCCACGGGGTGCGCAATGCCGAGCTGTGGCTGGGCAATTGGGATCAGCCCGGGCTTCATTGGGATGTGATCCAGTTCAACCACGGCCTTCACGATCTGAAGCAGGCATACAACCCGGCGACCGGGGCCTTCGGCGCCTATGCGGTCCCGCTCGACGAATACCGGGTGAATCTCGAGAAGCTGGTTGCGATCCTCAAACGGACCGGGGCGAAGCTCATCTGGTGCAGCACGACGCCGGTGCCGAACGACAACAAGGGCCCCTACGCCCGCCGCCAGGGAGCGGAGAAGGAATTCAATGCGGCGGCGCTGGAGGTCATGCGCCGCCATCCGGAGATCGGGATCAACGACCTGTGTCAAGTGGTCGACAGCTCGCCCCGGTTTGACGCGTGGCGCAAGGGCATCGACGTGCATTTTTATGCGCCGGACGAGCAGGCGGCCCTCGGTGAGGCGGTGGCGGCGGCGGTGCGCCGGGCGCTTGCCGCCCGAAATCCCGATGAATGATCAGGCTTGAATGCCGCGTATCCTCCTTGCTTGCCCGAAGTGTGTGGTTGGGTCAGCTTTCTTCTGTCCGTCTACCGTATCTCCATCATGAAAACGATCGAACCCTTCCAGTTTTCCCGCCGCCGCTTCATGCGCCAGATGACGGCCCTTGCCGCCAGCACGGGAGTGCCCTTGTGGTTCGTGGAGCGTCAGGCCGCCTTGGCCGCCGACGCGCCTGCGGCGGTGAAGTCGCCCAACTCCCGTCCACGCATGGCCTTGGTCGGTGCTGGCGGCATGGGCACCGGGGATGCGCGCAACTCGCTGCGTTTCGCCGACCTGGTGGCGGTCTGCGATGTGGACGATTCGCATGCCCAGAAATGCGCCGGCCGCCTGACCGAGGCAAACCAGGGCCGGAAGCCCGAAGTGTTTTCCGACTTCCGCAAGCTGCTCGAGCGGGACGACATCGATGTCATCATCAACGGCACGCCGGACCACTGGCACACGCTGATCAACATCGGCGCGGCCAAGGCCAAGAAGGACATTTACTCCGAGAAGCCGCTGACCTTGACGATCGACGAAGGCAAGCGCCTGGTGAAGGTGGTGCGCGAAAACAACGTCATCCTGCAGACGGGTACCCAGCAGCGCAGCAGTGGCCGCTTCCGTCTCGCGTGTGAACTGGTGCGCAACGGTCGCATCGGCCAGCTCAAGGAGGTCAACGTCTGGTTGCCGGCCGGCGTGCGCGGCGGCCCGTTCCAAAGCCAGCCGGTGCCCGAAGGACTCAATTGGGATTTCTGGCAGGGCCAGGCGGAGTTTCATGAATACATGCCGGAGCGCTGCCACACGACGTTCCGCAACTGGTGGGATTACTCCGGCGGTACCATGACCGACTGGGGCGCGCACCACATGGACATCGGTTATTGGGCGGTCGGCCTGAAGGCTCCGACCAAGGTTGAAGGCAAGCCCACCGCGTTGCCGATTCCCGGCGGTTACACGACCTTCAGCGAGTATGAGTGCCACTTCGAGTTTGCCAACGGGGTGATCTACAATGTGCGCACGACCGCCGACGACAGCCCCTTCGGCCACACGATCAACCCCGACGGCCAGCGCAATGGCATCAAGTTCATCGGCACCGATGGCTGGATCTGGGTCAACCGCGAGACCATCAGCGCCAGCGACCGTGAATTGCTCCGGGCGCCCCTGGCGGATGATGCCGAGCGGCTGTATGTCAGCAACGACCACCGTGGCAACTTCTTCGAGTGTGTCGCGAACCGCAAGGATCCGATCTGTCCGGTTGAGGTCGGGCATCGCTCGGCCACGGTGTGCCACTTGGGTGCGATCGCCCTGCGCACCGGTAAAAAGCTGCAGTGGGATCCGGAGACCGAGTTTTTCGTCGGCGAGCATGCCGAGGAAGCCAACCGCTATGTTGAGCGCGAAATGCGCAAGCCATACGACTACTCGTTTGTCGGCTGAGCCATCCGGGCCTTGTTGCCCGTCCGCGTTCGATGTGCCGGAATCCCGTCATTCCGCCGCGTGCCGGGACTATTTGGTGGCAAGCGCCGTATATCCGTGCCATGGAG
>CBFGOB010000245.1:0-4655 GCA_965650215.1 uncultured bacterium
GCATCGGGTCATCCCAGAGGCGGACTGCGCGGACCTCGTGGGCGGCGGCCTGGGCCTGGTCGCTTGCGGCGAGCGCGGCCGGGTGGCTGCGCGCCGCCTCACTGCGCAGCTCACCGAGCAGCGCGCGGTCGAGCATGCGGAATTCAGCGGCCTCGAGCGCTGCGGCGCAGAGCGTGAGGGCGGAGGCGATGGCGGGGAACTTGTGCATCCGGGGTGTTTGCGCGGTTCTGGGTTGAGGCAGTTGCGGGGCGACGGGCTTCGGCTGCGGGGTGGCGGGAGTCAGGATTCCGATGGCTTTGAGGGATCAGAACCTCTTGCTTGCAGGTCTGGTGGGATGCTGGGTTTTTTCAGGTTTCGTTGCTTTGGAGGATTTCTCGACCTGATGTCTGCCGGCCGGGCTTTCGGCCATTTCCTTGCTGCGTGGTGCGGCGGACAGAGGAGCTGGCACAGCGATGCTGAGTGCGGCGATGATCACAGTGATGGTGTGTGCGGTTTTCATGGGATGGGACGGGTTGGGTTTTTGAATCCGGGTGGACCCGGTTTCGCGCCTGCCTATCGTTGGTAGGTCGGAGGGCGCAGGAACCGGCTTCATCGGTAAAACACCGGAGCTCTGGAAATCCCTTGAAAAAACCGCGGCCTTTTTTCAGGCGCGCAGGTGCTGCAGGCGTTCCTTGAGGATTTGGCGGGCGCGGTAGATGCGCGTTTCCACGGCCTTGGGGCTGCAGCCAGCGATGCGCGCGATTTCGGCGTGGCCGAGTTGTTCGTGGACCGAGAGCAAAAGGGCCTCGCGGAGTTCGTCGGGCAGAGCGAGGATCGCCCGGCGGACCTGGGCTTCGCTTTCGCGGGAGATGGCCTCGCGGTCGGGGCTTGTGCCGTGTGGATGCGTGAGGTCCGGATGTTTCGCGGCTTCGAGTTCTGGCGGATCGAGGGCGACTTCCGGGTGGCGTGCGCGCCAGCGGGCGTGGTTTTTCGCGAGGTTCGAGGCGATGGTGAACATCCAGGTGCTGAATTCGCCGGACAGCGGGCGGTAGCGTGCGCGTGCCTGATAGAGCTTGACGAAGGTTTCCTGCGCGAGGTCGACGGCGGTGTCGTGGCTGCCGGTCATCCGCTGGAAGTAGGAGATCAGCCGTCCGCTCCAGCGCTTCATGAGCGCGTTGAGCGCGAGGTCGTCGCCGCCCGCGAGCCGGGCCATGAGGTCATGGTCGCCGGGTTCTGCGGTCATGGTGGCCCCCGGTTCAGTCATGGCAGGCGGTCGTGCTGCGGCCTCGGGCGGAATCGAGGGCCAGCGGCAGGGTGATTTCGAGGTAGCGTTTCGCCTGGTCCCCGTTCATCAGCCCGGCCGTCTGATAGAGGTGTTCGAGCATGCTGCGTTTGCAGGCGGCGATCACATGGCCGTGGTGTTCGATCGCCTGCGAGAGGTCGTCGGTCATGCCGCCGCGCGATTGCGCCAGTTTGGCGACGGCGGCCTCGCTTTCCGCGATGCGGCGGCACATTTCCGCACAGACCGGGCGGTAGTCGTGGTGGAGTTCGCGGACTTTGGCGAACTGTTCGTCGTCGAGCTTGAGGTCGGTGCGCAGCCAGGCGATTTCGGGCAGCGAGTCGAGGAGGACGGGATCGCCGGCCCCGGCCGGTTTGCCGCGGCTGAGGAAAAATGCCAGCAAGCCGGCGAGTGCGCCGACGGCGAGGATGAGCAGGCCCTTGTTCATGGTTCGGCGGAGTGGGCGAAGGGGCTGACGGTGCGGATGTATTGCACTTCGGGTGGCAGCGAATCCGGGCGGGTGCCGATGCCAATGAGCGTGCCGGTGAGGATGAAGGCGGCGCAGGTGGCGAGGGCCCCGAGCGGTTGGGACAGCGGGCCGAGGATGAGGGTGATCACGCGGCTCCACAGGGGTTCCAGGGCATCCGGTTCCGCGGCGATGCGGTTCCAGACCTCCGACGCGAATGATGCCGGGGTTTCGCAGGGACCACAGGACCTGAGGAGCTGGTCGAGTTGGGAGTCGTTCATGGGAGCGGGTTGGAGTTGGGGGACTGCCATGTCATACACCGGAACCCTGCCGATCCCTTAGAAAAAAATCGCCGGCCGGCTTTCGGTTCCGGATGGGTCGTGCTTGCGGCTGGCTGCCCGGACGGTCTAGAGTTCGCCGCATGGACCCTTCCGAGGTGCCGGACCGTCATGTGGCCGGCCTGACATTCTGCCGGCGGGTCATGCATCCCCTCCTGGCTCTCAGCGCGCTCGGGTCCCTCCTGGTGCTGGTGGGGTGGACGGGAGTGGTGCTCGATGGGCAGCATTGGCTGACCTGCGCGATCGGGGTCGTGTTTGCGCTCGAGCGCGGTTGGATTTACCACGTGCTGAAGCCCCGGGGGCGCGAGCGCCGTCGTCTCGGCGTCCATTTGCTGCTGGGGGTGATGGTGCTGGCGGTGGCGGTGATGCTGGTGTTCGAGCGCCCGCCCGGCGATGGCACCTGGCCGATCGGTTGGCATGTCTTCATCCAGCTGGCGGTGCTGGTTTCGGCATTCGCGTCGATGATCCACCACCAGACCCGCTTCACCGCGCGTGCGGTGCATCCCGGCTGGTTGCTCATGGGGTCCTTTCTCGCGGTGATCGCCATCGGCACGCTGTTGCTGAAAATGCCGCGTTGTGTCGTTGAAGGCGCGCATTGTTCCTGGCTCGATGCCGCTTTTACCAGCACCAGCGCGGTGTGTGTGACCGGGTTGGCGGTGGAGAACACGGCGGCATTCTTCAGCCTCACCGGCCAGGTGGTCATCCTGCTCTTGATCCAGGTCGGCGGGCTCGGGATCATGACGCTGACGTTTTTCGCCGCGGTCGTGCTGTTCGAGGGGCTGTCGTTGCACGACCGTTTGTTGTTAGGCAAGATGATCCAGGAGAACCGGCTGTCGCGGATCGGCAAGACGTTGGGTTTCATCGTGGTCATGACCTTCACATTCGAAGCGGCGGGTGCCGTGGTGTTGTTTTTGGGAATCGACGGGGGGATGGCGTTCCACGAGCGGCTGTTCCATGCCGTGTTCCACTCGGTTTCCGCATTCTGCAATGCGGGTTTTTCGACGCTTCCCGACGGCATGGCGAGCCCGGTGATGGATGGCAACGCCACCTGGCAGGTCTGCATCATGGTGCTCATCGTGTTCGGCGGCATCGGCGCGCTGGTCGTGGAGGATCTTGCGGAATGGTTTGCCGCCAAATGCCGCCGCCTCCGGGGGGTGGTCGGAAGCCGGGTGCGCTTGCGGGTTCATACCCGCCTGGTGCTGGTGGCGACCGCCGTGCTTGTGTTCGGTGGTGCGGCGCTCATTTTCGCCACCGAATTCCTGCTTGCCGACGGACCGCAGAACGGCGGGCGGATCCTCACGGCACTGTTCCACTCCATCACTTCGCGCACCGCTGGTTTCAACACGGTGGTCATGAGCGACATCGCGCCTCTCACCGTGCAGGTGCTGATCCTGCTGATGCTCATCGGCGGCTCACCGGGTGGCACGGCGGGCGGCGTGCGCACCACGGTGTTTGCGGTGGCGATCGGGCATTTGTGGAGCCAGCTGCGTTCCAGCGGCCGGGGCATGGTGGCGTTCAACCGCAGGATTCCCGCGGAGACCGGCTCGCAGGCGCTGGGCCTGATCGTGGTCGCAGTGGCATGGCTTGCCGTCAATTTCGTCATTCTCCAGCACATGCAGCGCGGCAGCGGGGTTTCCGACACGCACCTGCTGTTCGAACTCATCAGCGCCTTTGCGACGGTCGGTCTATCCATCGACCTCACCCCCAGCCTGACCGATGGGGCGAAGGTCCTGCTGATCATCAACATGTTCGTCGGCCGGATCGGCCTGCTTTCCGTGCTCACGACCCTGATTCCTCCCGACCGCAGGCCGGTCTCGGGCAAGCCTTGCGAAGACATCCTCCTCAACTGACCCCAAATCCTGTTATGAAATTCTGCATCATCGGACTCGGAACCTTCGGTACCCAGCTCGCGCGCCAGCTCAGTCGCGAGGGGCATGAAATCGTCGCCGTCGACAACGACCCGGCGCACATCAACCAGCTCAAGGACGAGATCGAGTACCTCATCCAGGCCGACTGCACCGATCTCAATGCGTTTCACGAGATTCCGATCGACGCCTGCGATGCGGTGATTCTGGCGATTGGCGAGGATTTCGAGGCGTCGCTGACGATTGCCGCCAATATCCAGCAGCTCGGCGCGAAGCGCATCATCAGCCGCATCATCAATCCGCTGCATGGACGCTTGCTGAAGCTGCTCAAGATCGACGAGCTGATGATTCCGGAAGCGATGGCTGCGGCCTGGTTGGCGCGGACGCTCAAGACGCCGGATTTCCTCAACAGCTACGAGCTTGGCAGCGGCTACGAGGTCGTGCAGGTCAAGGCCCCCGAGTCGATTGTCGGCAAGACCTTGCAGGAAGCGTCGATCCGCGACCGGTATCAGCTCAATCTGATCACGATTGCCAAGGGCCGCGGCACGATGTCGTCGGCGGCGAGCCAGCACCCGATCCATCAGGTGCTTGGCGTGCCGAAGCCCGACCGTTGTTTCGAGGCGGACGACATCCTGGTGGTGTTTGGCAAATCGAAGGACGTGCGGCGGCTGATCGATGACGCGGCGAAATAGCCGGACTGGATGGGAGCAGGGGCGGCTTGCGGCTTC
>CBFGOB010000246.1:0-4651 GCA_965650215.1 uncultured bacterium
GGAAAGACGACGACCCTACGCATGTCGTCGTAAAGCGGGACGTTTTCCGGCATGTAGCCGATTTTGCGGCGGGCTTCGACCGATTCGCGGAAAATATCGTAACCGGCGATGGTGGCGGAGCCGGAGGTGGGCGGCAGGTAGCCGGTGAGCATGCGTAGGGTCGTCGTCTTTCCGGCACCGTTGGGACCCAGAAAACCCACGATTTCACCGCGTTTGACCGTGAACGAGATGTTCTGCACGGCGGTGTGGCGGGCGTAGCGTTTGGTGAGGTTCTGGACTTGGATCATGGGAGCGGCGCGTGCTGCCTGATGAGTAAAAATCACGCCCTGTGCGATTGACGAGGGCTGGCGCCACCTTTAATGAATCGCTGCCTCGGGCGGGCCAAGCGGGAAATGCGCTGGCTCGCCTAATAATTTGGATCAAGCCCCATGAGTTTTTCAGTACCGGTTCGCCAGAATGTCGATGTTTTGGAAGCGCAATACGTGCGTTGGCTGAAGGACCCGCAGTCGGTGGATCCGGGGTGGTCCGCATTTTTTGAGGGCTTCGAGCTGGGGATGGCCCAGTTGAAACCCAGGGCCGGTGAAATCGCCGTCGCGCCTGCCGCGCCAGCCGCCGGTTCGGGCGAGGATTTGGTGTTTTTCGGCCGGGTGGTGGCCTTGATCTACAACTACCGGACTTTGGGCCACACGCAGGCCCACATCAACCCGCTTGAAGAGGCACCGGAGAGGAACCCGCGGTTGCAGCTCCAGCAGTTCGGCTTGTCGGAAGCCGATCTCGATCGGGTGGCATGGAACGAATACTTCCGCCATGGGGAACGCATGAAGTTGCGGGACATGATTTCCGCGCTGGAGGAGACCTATTCGGGGAAAATCGGTTTCGAGTTCATGCACATCCACCACACGCCGGTGCGCCATTGGGTTCGGGAGCGGATTGAGGGACGGGTGCGCAAGCCCTGGCCGAATGCGAATGAAATCAAGATCAAGGCGTTGCATTGGGTGCTGGAGGCCGAGATTTTCGAGAATTTCCTCGGCAAGCGTTTCCTCGGCGAAAAGCGCTTTTCCAACGAAGGGGGTGAGGGGGCGATGATCCTGCTCAACACGATCCTCGAAGCCTGCCCTGCAAACGGCGTGCGCGAGATCGAGATGGGAATGTCTCACCGCGGCCGCATGTGTGTGCTGGCCAACTTCGTCCGCAAGTCACTCACGACTGTCCTTTACGAATTCACGCCGGAATACGATCCGGGTCTGGTCGCCGGTGATGGCGATGTGAAATACCATCTGGGTTATGAGCACGTCCGGGCGCTGCCCGACGGCGATGTGCGGATCAGTCTGGCCGCCAACCCGAGCCATCTGGAAGCGGTCAATGCGATTGTCGAAGGCAAGGCCAGGGCGCGCCAGCGCGTGCTCAGCGAGGCGGATGGTGTGGAAATCGACCGCTCGCAGGTCCTTCCGATCCTGATGCATGGTGACGCTGCCTTTGCAGGGCAGGGCTCGGTTGCGGAAGTGATCAACCTCTCCCAGCTTTCGGGTTACCGCACCGGAGGTACGATTCACATCATCGTCAACAACCAGATTGGTTTCACCACGATGCCCGCGGATGCGCGTTCCTCCTCGTATGCCACCGATGTCGCCAAGATGGTCGAGGCGCCGATCCTGCACGTCAATGGTGAGGAACCGATGGATCTTTTTTGGGCGGCGCAGTTCGCCCTGGAATTCCGCCAGAAGTTCGCCCGGGATGTGGTGATCGATATGTATTGTTACCGCCGTCAGGGGCACAACGAAGCGGATCAGGCCGCATTCACCCAGCCGCTGACCGCGCGCCGGATCGCCGAGCGTCCGACCTTCGGCAGGCATTACAAGAAGCAGCTGGTAGATGAAGGTGTCATCAGTGCCGACGAAGCCGACCGCCTCGAACGCGGTCTCTGGGAGAAGTTCGAGGAGGGCTACCAGAAAATGCTTTCATTGAGCGAGTCGGGTGACCGCACCGCCTTCAGCGGATCGACCGGTGTCATCCAGCCTGCCTATTCGCATGCGCCGGTCGCGACCGGGGTCCAGCGCGAGGTGCTTGAGCACATTGGTGCCAAGCTCACGAGGATCCCGGACCACTTTAATGTTCACCCGACCCTTGCCAAGCGCTTCATTCCCCGCAGGGTCCAGGCCCTGGAGGCCGGTGAAGGCATCGATTGGGCCTTTGCCGAGAGCCTCGCATTCGGTTCGCTGCTGCTCGAGGGAACTCCGGTGCGCCTGTCGGGTCAGGATGTCGGGCGCGGAACCTTCTCGCAGCGTCATGTCGTGCTGTATGACTACGAGACCACCGAGGAATACGTGCCCCTGGAGCATCTGGCTGCCAGCCAGGCGAAGTTCTGTGTTCACAACTCGCTGTTATCGGAATTCGCGGTCCTTGGTTTCGACTACGGGTATTCGCTGGCCTATCCCAAAATGCTGACCCTTTGGGAGGCGCAGTTCGGCGACTTCTCGAACGGGGCGCAGGTGATCATCGACCAGTTCATCAGTTCCGCGGAGTCGAAATGGCAGGTGCCGAGCGATCTGGTGATGCTTCTGCCCCACGGTTACGAGGGCATGGGTCCCGAGCATTCGAGTGCCCGGATGGAGCGTTTCCTGCAGTTGTGTGCGGAGAAGAACATGATCGTCGGCAACTTCACGACACCGGCGCAGTATTTCCACGCGCTGCGCCGGCAGAAGCACCGCGAGTTCCGCAAGCCCCTGGTGCTCATGAGTCCCAAGAGCCTGCTTGGACGGGCGGAGGCGGTTTCGCCGATCGGGGATTTCCTCGAGGGTTCCTGTTTCCAGGAGGTTCTGCCGGATCCGAAGCAATGGGTCGATCCATCCGAGGTCGAACGGGTGATTTTCTGTACCGGGAAGGTCTTTTACGACCTGATGGCGCACCGTGACGAATACGGCCACCACAAGACGGCGATCATCCGGATCGAACAACTGTATCCGTTCAACCGCGAGCTGCTTGAAGCGATGGTCGCTCCTTACGGGAACGCCTCGCAATTCGTCTGGTGTCAGGAGGAACCACTCAACATGGGGGCCTGGTCCTACATCTGGCCGCGGCTTGACCGTGCGGTGGGCACCAAGGTCCGCTATGCCGGACGCGATGCGGCATCCAGCCCGGCGGCAGGCTCAAAAGCAGTCCATTATCGCGAACAGAAATCGCTGCTCGCCCATGCCTTCGCGGTCTGATTGTGCGGGCCCATCCATCACCCATCCATTTTCCCATCATGACCACCGACGTCACCATCCCCGCATCCGGAGAATCTGTTACCAGCGCGAATGTCGCCAGATGGCATCATGCCCATGGTGCGTTTGTGAAGGCAGGCGACATCCTCGTCACGATCGAGACCGACAAGGTTTCCAATGAACTCGAGGCGACCGCTTCAGGACGCCTGGAAATTGTCGTCCATGAGGGTGAGGAGGTGCCGATCGGCACCTTGATCGCGCGCATCCATGCGGACGTAGCTGCTGATTCGAGTCCGTCTCCAAAGCCCGTCGCCGTCCAAGTTGCGGATGTCCATGCCGCTCCGGCGCAGGATGCCCCGGCGGCAGTCGTCGACATTGTCGTTCCCGTATCGGGGGAGTCGATCAGCTCGGCAAATGTCGCTGCCTGGCGGAAGCGTGACGGGGATCTGGTGGCTGCGGGCGAGTCCGTCGTGCTGCTGGAGACCGACAAGGTTTCCAACGAGGTCGAATCGCCGGCCAGCGGCAGGCTGCGCATCGTGGTGGCCGAGGGCGAGGAGGTCCCGATCGGCGCGGTGATTGGTCGCGTGGAGACGGGCATCGCCAGCCCATCGCCTGCTCCCGCTGGCCAGGCGCAAGCTGTCGTCGCCAAGCCCGTCGAATCGCCGCTCGCCGCCACACCGGTGGCACCGGCCGCATCGCCGGCTACAGCGACAGGTCCGGATTTTTCCCTGCCTCCGGTCAGGATGGAGGTCACGGCGGCCGAGCCGGTCTCTGACGGCCGCACGACACGCCGCAAGATGTCGATGCTGCGCCGCAAGATTGCGACGCATCTGGTGAATGCCCAGCAGACGGCCGCGATTCTGACCACTTTCAACGAGGTGGACATGTCTGCGGTGATGCAGTTGCGCAAGGAACTGCAGGATGAATTCATCCGCAAGCACGGGGTGAAGCTCGGTTTCATGTCGTTTTTCGTCAAGGCCGTGACCCAGGCCTTGAAGGACGTGCCTGCGATCAACGGCCGGATCGATGGCAATGAGATCGTGCAGAACCATTACTATGACATCGGCGTGGCGATTGGCACCGAGAAGGGATTGTTTGTTCCAGTCATCCGCGATGCGGACCGCAAATCCTTCGCCGAGATCGAGAAGGACATCCTCTCCTATGCGAACCTTGCCAACGAAGGCAAGATCAGCATCGAGGATCTCCAGGGCGGGGTCTTCAGCATTTCCAACGGCGGCACCTACGGGTCGCTCCTGAGCACGCCGATTCTCAATCCGCCGCAGAGCGGAATTCTCGGCATGCACACGATCCAGCAACGGCCGGTGGCGGTCGGTGGCCAGGTGGTCATCCGCCCGATGATGTATCTTGCGTTGAGCTACGATCACCGTCTGGTCGACGGCAAGGAGGCGGTGACCTTCCTGATCCGGATCAAGGAATGCCTCGAGTCG
>CBFGOB010000247.1:0-4637 GCA_965650215.1 uncultured bacterium
ACGATCTGGTCCGGCGTGCCGCGTGCGATGAGGGACAGGCAGGCGTCCTTGATCCACCAGGATTCCTGCTCGTCCTTCAGGCGTTCGATGGCGAGGTCAAAGAAGGCTTTGGACCAATCCGCTGCGGGGTCGAAGGCCTGGACCGCGGCGCGGATGCCGGCATTGCGCACGCGCGGGTCGGGATCGCGGGCAAGTTCCTCGAGCAGTGCCGGGCGGACCCGGTGGGCGGGTTTCGGGCTCATGTAGCGGATTTCGAGTCCTGCCGCATGGCCGACGACCATGTGGCGGATCAGGTATTCCGGGTGGCGCGCGTAGCGGCGGATCTCATCGTCGCTGAGTTCCTTGTCGGCCGTGAGCCGGAGGATCAGGGGTTTGGCTGAATCCCGGGTGAGTAATTCACCGGAGAGGTCCTCGCGTTTGCCGTCCTTGTCGGCGGCCGCATCGAGCGAAAGGAAGGCATCATCGGCTGCGGTGCCCCAGGGGCGCTTGGGAAGCGGATGGGATTTCGAGAATTTCGATGGCGGGGCGCCGGTGATGCGCAGGGTTTTGAGCGGGAAGGTGTAGGCCCAGGGGTAGAGGGCACCCCATTCGGTGTTGTCGTAGCCGGCGCCGCCGAGGATGCCGAAGGAACCGTCGAAGCGGCGCGAGAGGTCGTAGTGCCACTGGCGGTGGTCCATGAATTCGCGGTATTGCAGCGGTTTTTTCTCGCGGACCAGCGACATTGCCGAGCTGCGCCAGATTTCGCCAATGCCGCCACCGGTGTGGCCGTGGAGCATGAAGGTGGTGGTATAGAAGCTCGACATGGCGGCGATGTCGCGGGCCCTGGCGTAGACCGAGTTTTCCCCTTCGGGGGTGAGTGAGGCCGCAGCCGCCATTGCGAACGCGAGGTTGCCATTCTTGCCGTTGTCCACAAACGAGGTTTCGGGGCGATCGTCGCCGTAGGGGTTGAGGCCGCGGCCGGCATAGCGGAAGAAGTGGGTGAGCGTGCGCTGCAGCAGACTCTCGTCGACTTCGGCACCGCATTGCTTGGCCAGAAGGAGGAAGGTCACGACGGCGGTGCCGCCGGCATTTAGGTGGCCGTTGCCGTAGCCGAGCTTGACGACGCCGCCGCGGCCGGCCCATGCGTCGAGGTATTCCCCTTTGGCGGCCGCCTGCACCCATTGCTGGATGATGGTCATCGCCGCCGGGTCTCCGGTGCGGAGGTAATATTCGCAAAGCGGGATGCCGCCGATGCCGATGTGCCAGGCGTAGCCGTTGGTTTTCTGCTTCGCGAGTCCTTGGACCCATTCGCGCACCGGGCCGAGGTCCTTGTCGTCACCGGTCGAGAGCAGGAAGAGCATGCCGGCATCGGCGAAGCCCTTGCCCGATTTCGGGTTCGAAAGGTAATCGGCGAAGCCGCGGATGATTCTCTGCGACTTCGGGCAGTTGATCGGCCAGGTCTTGCTGTAGCTGCCGAAGGCCGGGATTTGGACGACCACTTCCTTGGCTTCGGCGCCGGCCTTGTCCTTGACCTTGAAGCGCAGGGTGCCGTCCGTGGCTTCCGCCTTCGCGAGGATTTGGCCGAGTTGGATGCGGGGGTCGATGGCCTTGAGGGATTCGCCGTTGATCGATTCGATGATCTGGCCATGGCTCAGCTTGGCGGTGGCTGCGGGGGAGCCGGGCTCGACTTCGCCGACGACCATGGTGAAGGCCGGTTGGTGGAGTTCGACCGCCATGCCCACCGGGCCGAAGCGTTCGATGGTGTTGACCGTGACCGCCGGGTTGGGAGCGGTGGAAAAGAGCGGTTCTCCCTGGTAGTAGGATTGGCCGTGGCTGAGGCCGCTGGTGGCGGCAAGCAGGAGCGCGCAGGTGCGTCCGAGGTGGGTGCGATGCATGGGGGGGTGTGAGATTGGCGTTGGATGGAGGCGGCCGCTTCGGGCAAGTCGATCCCATACGGCGTTGCCCGGGGTGGATATTTCAGATGCGGAAGGGGAATTGCCGGCGAGCGCTGTGCGGGCCTTCGCTTGGTGCGGGATAACCCGCGTGCTCACGCCTTCGCGGAAACGGGGGAGGATGCCACGGCGTCGAGGATCCGAGCGGTCACGGTGTCGAGGTCGGCATTTGAGTCGATGACGCGGACAAAGGCTTCGTCCTTGAGGGTGAGGAAGATTTCGCGGCAGCGGGTCAGGCTCTCGTGTTTTTCGAATTCGTTGGTCGAGTCGCCGCGGTGGCCGATACGGTGGTGGGCGGTGTCGACGTCGAGGTCGAGGATGAGCAGGAGGTCGGGTTGGGGGGCGAAGGCTTCGTTGCGGGCACGGATTTCAAGCGGATCGAATCCGCGGGCCCCCTGGTAAGCCATGGTTGAGAAGTAGTAGCGGTCGAGGATGACCACCTTGCCCGCATCGAGGGCAGGACGGATGACCTCGTCAACGTGTTGGGCGCGGTCCTTGAGGAAGTATTCGAGTTCGTCCTGGGCGGAGAGGCGTCCGGCGGATGCCGACTCGCGGAGTTTTTTCCCCCAGGGACCATCGGTCGGTTCGCGGCTGAGGACGACCTCGCGGCCCCGCTCGCGGAACCAATCGCCGAGGCGTTTTGATTGGGTCGACTTGCCGGTGCCGTCGATGCCTTCGAGGACGATGAAGAGGCCTTGGGGGTGCATGTCAGAGGTAGCGGGATTGAAGGTGTTGGAGGTAGCTGTCGCTTTGCGGGGCTTCGCCGGTGGCCTGGCGGATGAGGTCGGCGGGGTCGAGGAGGGCACCGTGCGCATGGACATGCTGCCGCATCCAACCGAGCAAGGGGAGGTAGTCCGCTTGGCGGCATCCATTCGCGACCGCCGGGTCCTTGAGGGCGGCGGCGTGGAGTTGGGCGGCATTGAAATTCCCGAGCGAGTAGGTCGGGAAGTAGCCGAGGCCGCCCATCGACCAATGGATGTCCTGCAGGCAGCCATCGCGGTCGTTGGCCGGGCGGAAGCCGAAGAGCGACTCAAAGCCGGCGTGCCAGGCATCGGGGATGTCTTGGGTGAGCAGTTCGCCGCGGAGCATCCGGCGTTCGAGATCGAAGCGCAGCAGGATGTGGAGGTCGTAGGTGGCTTCGTCGGCTTCGACACGGATTGGCGAGTAGTCGGCGCGCCAGAGGTAGGCGAGGAAATCGTCGAGGGGGAAAGGCTTCAGTTGGGGAAAGCAGTCGCAGGCGGCGGGGTACCAAAACTCCCAGAATGCGCGCGAGCGACCGACGTGGTTTTCCCAGAGGCGGGATTGGGATTCGTGGATGCCGAGCGATACCGCAGTGCCCGAGGGCAGGCCGAAGTCGTCGGTCGGCAGGCTCATTTCGTAGTGCCCGTGGCCGGCTTCGTGGAGGACGCCGAAGAGCGAGGAAGTGAAGTCGGCTTCGTCGTAGCGGGTGGTCAGGCGTTGATCTTCGGGCCCGAGCTTGGTGCAGAACGGATGGGCGGTGGTGTCGATGCGCGCAGCCTGGAAGTCGATGCCGATCGCTTCCGCGATGCGGGTGTTGAGTCGCTGTTGGGCGGCGATCGGGTAGGGGCCGGCGGGAAGGCTGATCGGGCGGGCTTTCGAGCGTTCGACGGCCGCTGCGGCGATGTCGCGGAGTTGGGCGGCGACGGCATCGAACAAGCTGGCGACTTCGGCAGTGCTGGTGTTGCGTTCGTAGCATTCGAGCAGGGCGTCGTAGGGCTCGTCGCGGTAGCCCCAGAGGTCGGCCTTCTCGCGGGCGATGGCGATAAGGGTGTCGAGATGCTTTTCGAATGCGGGAAAGTCGTTTTCCTCGCGGGCCTTTGCCCAGGCCTGCTTGGCAAGCGAGCAGGCCTTGCTTTCGCGGGCGACCAATTCGGTCGGGAGCTTGGTTTCGCGGTCGAATTGGCGCCGGAGTTCGCGGAGGTTGGCGCTGCGCTTCGGGTCGCTGCCGTCGTCCGCTTGCTCCGCCTGCTCGAGTGCCCGCTGCCAGGCCGGGGAGGTCGCGAGCTCATGGGCGCGGGCGCTCAGCCACGAGAGTTGCTCCGACCGGTGGCGGTTGGCGGCGGGAGGCATGTAGGTTTCCTGATCCCAGCCGAGTGTCGAGGCGATCGAGTGGACAAGCGCCTGCTCACGGGCCAAATCGAAAATCGTCATGGGGCATTTCTGACCGATTCCGGCGCGGGGTCAAAGTCGGATTTGATTTCCCGGAAGACAGTTGGCAAAGCGGTCGGAATCGCTAGGGTTCCCTGCATGCGGATCGACATCGTGACCTTGTTTCCCGACGTGGCGCTGGCACCCCTGAGTGATTCGATCATCCAGCGGGCGCGCTCGGCGGGATTGGCCGAGGTCGAGGCACACCAGCTGCGCGATTGGTCGCAGGACAAGCACCGCCGGGTCGATGCGCCACCCTGCGGTGGCGGGCAGGGGATGCTGCTGAGGCCCGAACCGATTTTTGCCGCGGTCGAGCAATTGCGGCGGCCGGAGAGCAAGGTGATCCTGATGACGCCCCAGGGCCAGCCGCTCAAGCAGGCGATGGCGCGCCGCCTGAGTGCCGAGCGGCATTTGATCCTGCTCTGCGGCCACTACGAAGGCGTGGACCAGCGGGTGATCGACGAATTGGTCGACGAGGAAATTTCGATTGGCGACTACATCCTGACCAATGGGGCGATTGCGGCGGCGGTGCTTTGC
>CBFGOB010000248.1:0-4624 GCA_965650215.1 uncultured bacterium
TGTTCATCAATCCCGAGATCGAATTCGGCCAGCGCAAGGAATCCGAAATCGAGGGTTGCCTGAGCATTCAGGATCTGCGCGCCGAGGTCCGGCGGCCCGAGGCGGTGAAGGTGAAGCTGATGCTGCTGGATGGCGACCTGCTTGAGATCGAGACCGACGGGCTCCTGGCACGCGCGCTGCAGCATGAGATCGATCACCTCAACGGTGTGCTGTTCGTCGACCGTCTGAGTTCGGTCGCCAAGCTGTCCGCCAAGAAAAAGCTCAAGCGGCTGCTGGAGGAGAATGGTTACGCGTAATCAGGTAGGGATGCGTTTCCGAAGCGTCCGTCCGCAGGGAAATCCAAAGATTCTCTAACATGGATTCCGGCCCACCGCTTTCCAGTCCTCTTCGCTGAGGCAGCAGGGGTCGGCGGCGACCAGATGCTGCGGGGCGATTTCGGTGAGTGCGAGGTCCATGCCGATGGTTTCAGCGTAGCGCGGATGGCCGATGCGGTGGCCGAAGGCGCTGCCGGCCGGCGGGTCGATGGGCGAGGGCACATCGCCCTCGAGCAGGATCTTTTCGCGGCGCTGGGAGGGGTCGTGCGAGGGGATGGCGGAAAGCAGGGCCTTGGTGTAGGCATGGCGCGGATCGCGATAGATGGTTTCCGCGCTGGCGATCTCGACGATCTTGCCGAGATACATCACGGCGACGCGGTCGCTGATGTGCTTCACGACCGACAGGTCGTGGGCGATGAAGAGGTAGGAAAGGCCGAAGTCCTGCTGGAGTTCGACCAGCAGGTTGAGGATCTGGGATTGGACCGAGACGTCGAGGGCCGAAACCGGTTCGTCGCAGACGATGAGTTTCGGTTTGAGGGCGAGCGCGCGGGCGATGCCGATGCGTTGGCGCTGGCCTCCGGAAAACTCGAACGAATAGCGCCGGGCGGCCGATGCGGGCAGGCCGACGCGGTCGAGGAGTTCGTGAACCTGCTTGCGCCGCTCGTTGCGGCTTCCAAGGCCGTGGATGATCAGCGGCTCCTCGATGATGTCCTGCACGCTCATGCGGGGATCGAGCGATTCCGCCGGGTCCTGGAAGATCATCTGGAAATCGCGGCGCAGCGGGCGCAGCGCGTGCTGGCGGAGGTGCGTGATGTCCTTGCCGTCGAAGCGGATGCTGCCTGCGGTCGGCTTCAGCAGCCGTACAATGGCCTTGCCCAGCGTCGATTTGCCGCAGCCGGATTCACCCACGAGCCCGAGGGTTTCCCCCGGCGCGATGTCGATCGACACGCCATCGACCGCACGCACCGCACCGGTCTTGCGCATCATCAGCCCGCCGCGCACCGGAAAGTGAACACGGAGGTCGGAGATCGAGAGCAGGGGAGCTTCGGGTGCCTGCAATCCGTCCACGGATTCGGAGGCGGCAGGAGGGCAAAGGGTGGTTTCCATAGATCTCTTGCGAATGGGGCGTCTGACAGTCCGGCCTTCAAAGGATACCCGAGCCGCCCGCTCCATCAACCGTCTTCTTCCCGGAAGCGCTTGGGGATGCCCCCCAGGATTCCGGTCTCTCGGAGGTCTTGGCGGTCTGAAAATCCATGCCGTCTTTTGCTTCTGGCTTCCCGGGCGGGGGCCCGGGTGTAGGGTGTCAGCTTCATGCATCGGCCTTTTCTCATCCTGCTCTGGTTTGCGGCTTCCGCCCATGCCGTCTCGATTGCCATTGTGAATCCGGGGTTTGAGGACATCTCCGGGGAGTCGTCCTACAATGAATTCACCTTCGGTCCGCTCAACGGTTGGGACCTATACGACCCGGGCAATGTCACCTCGGGTGGCGACGGGCCGCAGTACTGGATCGGCACCCTGCAACCGACCATTTTACCGGCCTATGATCCGATCAACCCTCAGTTCTTTCCCGGCGGCGCTCCGGAGGGCTCCCGTGTCGGCATTGCCTACAACGTTGCGGCAAGCGCGGGTGGTGGGGAATACGGATTCAGCCAGACCCTGTCGGCGACTCTCCAAGCCAATCTCACCTACACGCTCAGCGCGCTGATTGGAAACATTGCGTCGGGCAGGGATGTGGCGAACAATCTATACAACTTGAACGGTTTTCCGGGCTATCGGATTGACCTGTTGGCGGGTGCGACCCTGTTGTCGATGACGCAGACCGTGAATCCTGGAAGCATTCCGGAAGGGCAGTTCGCGGCGGTGGAATACCAATACACCGTGGCCGAGGATGATCCTCTCATCGGCCAGGCGCTGACGATCCGCTTGGTCAACCTCAATGTCGCCGACCCCCTGGATCCGAGCGCCGACCTCGAAGTGGACTTCGATCACATTTCACTGACAGCCGTGCCCGAACCCTCGTTTGCGCTCTTGATGGGTTTCGGCATCTTCGGTTTGTGCATCCGAAGAAGGTCCTGAAATTCAGATTTCCGCCGCCCGCTCGGCGATCAGCGCGATCAGGCTTTTCATCTCCAGGCCTGAAGGGCCCTTGGGCAGGACCAGCAGCAGCTCGGAATGGATGACGGGTGCCTGCAGGGCCAGCAGGGCGCATCCCGCATGCGGCAGCTTGGCGGCATGACCGGGCATCAGGCCGACCCCTCCGCTGCTGCTGATCTCGGCCAGCATCATCGGCAGCGATTCCATTTCCGCGCGGATCTGCGGCACGAATCCGGCGCGGGCGCAGGCACCGGTCAGGAATTCCCGGCGCTTCGGAAAGATCGCGTTGTCGAGGGAGACCCAGGATTCGTTCCTGAGTTCGGCGAGTTTGACGGCCTTTCGCGATGCCAGCGGATGGCCTTCGGGAAGGACGGCGATGAAGCGGTGTTTCGAGAGGCGTCTGACTTCGAAGCGCGAGGCGTCGTGGTCGTCGAGGTTGCCGAGGATGGCGGCATCGAGTTCGCCATTGTGCAAGCGGTCGAGTTGGGCGCGCGGCGGCAGGTCGAAGAGGCTGACTTTGGACTTCGGGTGGCGTTGCTGGAATTCGCGCACGACCGGTGCGATCAGGTCGTCGAGGAAGGGTGGGAGAAAGCCCAGCCGCAGCGTGCGGCGCGCCCCGCCGAACTGCTCCTGGGTTTGCTGCACGCTCATCTCGGCATCGCAGAGCAGCTGGCGGGATTTCAGCAGGAAGAATTTTCCGGCATCGGTGAGGTGGATGCGCTTCCGGATGCGGTCAAACAGCGCCACCCCGAGCTCTTCCTCCAGCAGGCGGATCTGCCGGCTCAGGGCAGGCTGGGAAACATGCACCCGTTGCGCGGCCCGCGACATGCTCAGCTCCTCGGCCGCGGCAAGGAAGTAGCGAAGCTGGTGGAATTCCATTCCCGCATTCCAAACCAGCGGTCGAAAGCAGGGCAAGTTTATAACTTCAAGGCATGAAGTTTGGAAGCAAGTGGCATGAGACAGCGCGGCTGCCCGTGATAAGATGCACCATCATGAACCCGAGCACTGCCACCCACGAAATCCGTCGATCCTCCGATCGCGGGCATGCCGACCACGGTTGGCTCAAGACCTACCATAGTTTCAGTTTCGCCGATTACCATGATCCCGCGCACATGGGATTCCGCAGCCTGCGGGTGATCAACGAGGACTGGGTTGCGCCGGGTGCCGGCTTCCCGACCCATCCGCACCGCGAGATGGAGATCTTCAGTTACGTCGTCTCCGGCACGATCGCCCACAAGGACAGCATGGGCAACGGCCGCGAACTCAAGCCGGGCCAGGTGCAGTTGATGAGTGCCGGCACCGGCGTCACCCATTCGGAGTTCAATCCCTCCGCCAGCGAGCCGCTGCATCTCCTGCAGATCTGGATCCGCCCGAAAACCGCCGGTCTTGCGCCGTCCTACACCGAGTGGCATCCGTCATCCGCATCCGAACACGAGGCCAAAACCCTGATCATTTCTCCCGACGGCCGCGGGCAATCGGCGCGGATCCACCAGGACGTGGACGTCTACCGGATCCGCCTCAAGGCCGGCGAAGCGCTCACGCACGAACTCGGCGAAGGCCGCGGTCTCTGGTTGCAATTGATCCGAGGCGGGCTTCAGTTGAAAGAACTCGCCCTGGATCCCGGCGACGCGCTCCGCAGCGAGTCTGCCGGAAACCATGCGTTTGCCGCCACTGCCGACAGCGAGGCCTTGCTCTTCGACCTTGCCTGAACCCTCTCCTGAGAAACCATAAATCAACCATCATCATGAAACACGCCCCTAACATTGCCGGAGGCCTGCTTGGCCTGTTGTTCGTCGTCTTTGGAAGCAACTTCTTCCTCCAGTTCCTGCCGAGTCCGGGAAGTCCGCCGGAAGGTTCGCCGCCGGCACTGTTCATGGCCGCGCTCTATCCGACCGGTTACCTGGCCTTCGTCAAGGTCATGGAAATCGCCGGCGGATTGCTGGTCGCCATCCCCAAGACCCGCAATTTCGGTTTGCTGGTGCTTGGTCCGGTGATTGTCAACATCCTTGCCTTCCACGTCTTCCTCACCGGCGGTGCCGGCCTCAAGGATCCGGTCGTGATCCTGGTCACCGCGCTGGCCCTGTTCCTGCTGTGGTCGGCACGCAAGCCCTTTGCCGCGCTGGCGAATTGAATCCATGAATGTTGAACCGCAGATAAGAAAAGTGATCGGATATTAGAAATTGGGTTTTCGTAGGCGCGGGTGTGGGAACACAGGG
>CBFGOB010000249.1:0-4588 GCA_965650215.1 uncultured bacterium
GAGCAGGGCTGATCAGGCGAACTCGGGGGCGAGTTCGTCGCGGACCCGCAGGAGCAGGCGCTGCGTGGCGGCGATGCCGTCGCGCTCGAACGTTTACGCCCAAGCGTTCCTCCCGCTGCCCCTGCCCAGCGGACTGCCGAATTCGATCCGCCCGCTGGCTCCTGTGGTGGAACGCGCCGCCGCACCTCGTCGCCCGCTCGCCGATGAACTCGCATGGCTCGCCAGGCGCGGCGATTGTTTCCTCCTGCTCACGGACCACGCCACGGCGCTCGCCGTTCCCGCCACACTGCCCCGCCTTGGCAAATCGCTTGCTCCCGTCGAAGTGCTCTCCGCAAACCATCCGCGCATCACCGACGACTTTGCCTTCGAATCCCTTTGGTATGGACGCTGCTGCTTCGTCGTGGATTCCCCCGATCGCGCGCAGCGGATTTTCGGGCGTTTCCTCGAGTTGATGGAACAACGCCGCCTGGTCCGTGCCAAGACCCGGCAAACCGCCCACATCGTCTGGGATCTTCCTTATCCACCGTCCCCCGACCAACTCGCCATCTTCGAACGCCTCGCCAAAACCACCGGCTTCTCATTGATGCTTTGCAGGTAGGTTGCTACCATCCTTCCCCATGAAACCCATCCATCGTATTCTTGCCGCATCCTGTCTTCTTTCGACGGTTGTGCCCCTCTTTGCCGACGACGAACGTGTGGTGACGGAAGAACAACAGGCTGTCATCAACAATGGTGGTGAGCTTCCTGAAGCTCCCAAGCGTCCGGAAAAGCTGCCGGATCTCACCAAGGGAGAGTTCATTACCGATGAAAGGCCACAGGTTTGGCACCTTGGGCCCACAGGCGTCGTGGTGACTCTTTCGGGAGGTTTCGAGGGCGATCAGCTCCAGGTGCAGAAAACCCTGCCGGGTTCGCCCGCCGATGGAAAATTCCAGTGGGGCGACGTGATCGTCGGCATGAATGGCAAGAAGTTCACCGCAGGTGGCCACATCTGCATGCTCATTGGTGACGCCATCGTCGAAGCGGAGAAAGCGGAGAACAAAGGAAAGATCACCTTCCAGGTCTGGCGCGACAAGAACTACGCCGCACGCTTCGGCCGCAAGGATATCGCGGGAACCGACCTCGAAAAGCTGATCAACCAGGTCGTGACCGATGATTCGCTGTACGACTGGAAACAGGACGAAGAGAGGAAGATCGAAGTGGCCAAGGGCGACCTCAAGGCATTCCCCATCGATCCCACGACCTTTGAGGTGGAACTCACGCTGCGCGTGTTCCCTTCCTACAGCGACACCGCTCCCTACGACTGCCCGAAGACCAAGCAGATTCTCGAAGACGCATGGAAGGTGTTGGAAAAACGCTTTGTGGCGGATCCGAAGATACCCGGATCCGGCAGGGGGGGCGTCCTTGAGGCGATCGCGCTGGTCGCTTCCGGAAAACCCGAGCACCGCAAGATCGTGCACGACTGGGTGCGCAGCAAGAATTCGCCTTGGGGACCACCCACCACGCCGGCCGGTGCGATGTTTGAGCCGGGAAGCAGAGAAAGCGGTGGAAAGCATAGCTGGCATCACGCATTCACAGGACTCCATTGCGCGATCTACTATGATGCCACGGGCGACGACTACGTTTTCCCTGCCCTGGAGAAATTCGCCATCAACGCCTCGCTGGGCCAGAGCAAGGCGGGAACCTGGGGGCACGCCTTTGCCATGCCGTCGTTCAACGGCGGCGAGTTCAACCAGATGAACCCGGGATATGGCGGACTCAATGCCGCAGGTGCCCGTTGCTTCACCCTGATCGCCCTCGCCCAGAAACTCGGCGTGAAGCACCCGGCGGTTGATGCGGCCGTGAAGCGCTCCCATCGGTTTTTCGGATCCTATGTGGACCAGGGGGCAATCCCCTACGGCGACCACCTGGCTGCAGGCACCGATGACAGCAACGGCAAGAACGCCGGAGCCGCCTTGGCCATGAAGGCCATCGGCGACAAATACCGCGCGAAATACTTCGCCATGACGGCCGCCCACGCATCGTTCACCCCGCGCGGCGGACATGCCCACGACTACTTCACGAACTGGTCACCTTGGGCTGCCAGCCTGTGCGGCCCGCAAGTGCGCGCCTACAATGAACGCAACTTCCGTTGGCGCCGGACGCTGTGCCGCTTGCACGACGGCAGCTTTGTCTATCACTCGCCCAGTGGCAAATACAGGACATTGCATGATCCCACCGCCACCGAAATCCTGCATCAGGCGGCACCTCTCAAACAAACGGTCATCAGCGGCAAGGACCCGGACGAAAGCCTGTATCCGACGGAACGTGAGATGAAGCAACTCATGCTCAGCGCGGCGCCCCAGTTCAACGATCCCTGGCTCAAGGAAATCGCGGGCAAACCATGGAAGGAACGCTCCACCGACGAACTCTTCGATCTTCTGGACATGTTCTTGCCGAGAACCCGCGGTGAGATTGCCAGGGAGCTGGGCAAACGGTTCCAGGCGGGAGAATCCGCGATCGTGCCGCGGCTTGTCACCCTGCTGACCAATGAAAGCCCCCGCTACCGTCATGGTGCCATCGCCGCTCTCGATGCCTGCGGCAATGATCCGGTGCTTTCCAACCTGTCCGGCATTATTCCGCTGCTCAACGATCCGCAGGATTTCGTGCGCATTGCCGCGGTGAAAGCAGTTTCCAAGGCTTCCGACAACAAGGACGTCCAGCTCGCCCTGCTGAGGACGGCGGTGTCGAAGCGCACCGCAGAGGCCCCGAACAGCGTGCGCAACGCCATCCAGAACAGCATCCTCGGTTCCAAGACCGTCCTGAGCGAATCGCCGTTCAGCTCGCAGTTTGACGAAGCGCTTGTCGAACAGGCCCTGAGCGAACTCATCCTGGAGGAAACCGGTGGTGGTCCATTTGTGAAGGCCATGCTCAAGGTGTGGGACAAGGATACGGTCGTGCGGCTCGCCGGTCCGCTTACCTTCATTGCGGAAGAGGAGCAGGTGTATGACCAGATGTTCGGGGCACGCAACGCGGCCGCTCAGGCGATCCTTTCGAAGTTCGGCTACCTGGAAGGCGTGCAGACCAATGGCTATCGCATCCGCAAAAGGGCGGAAATTCCGCGCCGCATCCGGGCTGCGTCAGGATTCAAGGATCCCATGATCAATCCGGACCTCGCTGCCAAACAGCCTGGTGTCTTTTCCGATCTCACCGATGAAATCAGGACCATCCTTGTTGATAGGCCGATCGAGGTCGTGACGATCAAGGACGAATCCACCAACTGGTTGGAGGTAAACACCCCACTGGTCAAACTTCTCAAGACCATCGAGGAAAACAAGAAGCCTGCCTCCCTCCCCAGCATTGCGGAAGATGTGCGCGCACTGTTCCAAGCCAAGGTCGATGCCGCACAAGGCACCGGAGCCAAGATCAAGGTGTGTCGCGACCGTCTCGCCAATCCTGCGTCCCTCGACACCTTCCATAAGATTGCCGCGATGGATCAGTTGGTCGAATTGCTCGGCCCCGATGCCATGGAGGACCTGGTGCCCTATCTGGGTCACGGTTACTGGCGACTGCGGGATCACAGCCGCAAGGTGGCGGCAGAACTTGCGCGCAGCGGTGATGCGTCCAGCCTGATCGCGGCCCTCGCGTCCGCTGCGGATGAGAATATGTCGGCCGGCATCCTCGCAACACTCGCCATGGCCAAGTCGAAATCCGCATTGGAACCCGCCACCAAGGCGATGAATCACGCGTCACCCGTGGTGCGCCGGGAGGCCGTCAAAGCGGTGGCGGCCATTGGCGGCGATTCCGCCATTCCCACGATTGTAGCCCATCTCAAGCAGGCGAGGGAAAACGCGGATATCGAAGGCTGTGAAGTGGCCTTGGAGCCTTTCACCAGCCAGCCGGCCAGTGTCGCGAAACTCCGCCCCGCGCTGATCGCCCTCCAGCCCGATGTCCAGGGAAATGCCCGCCACAGCGTCAACTACCTGCTTGCCCGCATTGGCGATGCCCCGAGCCTCGCCGCGTTGAAGAAGGCGGCGGAGTCCAAGGATCCCGCCGAGTGCTTCTCGGCCGTCCTCGGGCTTTCCTACTCGCCAAACCGTGAGGCCGACAAGATCCTGCTCGACTTGGCCGCGTCCGATCCCAAGCGCGCTGTCATTGTCGGCAACCACGCGGTGCGCCGCATGGTTATCGGCCCCAAAGGGTTTGGAGACATTCCCAGCGCGCAGGCAGTCGCTTTTGCGGACGCGTTGCTGAAATACAATCTATCCGGTGATGTCGTGACTTACCTGGGCATGATCCCCGATCCCCGTGCGATGAATTCACTCCTGTTCTGCCTGCAAAAGGGCTTCACGAAAGCCGCTGTAAGCCTCATCGCCTGTGCTGAAGGTCTCGAAAATCTGCCGCCTGCCGACGCGAAGATCGCTGCCACCGCCCTGCAAGGAGCCATCGAATACATCGAGGTCACCCACCTCCGTGGCGGCATCAAGGCGCACATGCGTATTGATGATCGATATACCGAGTGGAAAGCGCTCCAAGCCCGCGCAGGCAAGGCCCTGCTCAAGTTCCACAAACCGGAAACCGCTCCCATTCCTACCTTCGACACACTCGATCT
>CBFGOB010000250.1:0-4579 GCA_965650215.1 uncultured bacterium
GACTTCGTCACGAAGTGGAATGCGGAAAGACAAGCTCCGATCACCGGCGGCAACACCACTGCCGGAAGCAGCGGCGAATTGGAATTGAATGGCACGACCATCGAAAGGGGCAGCGCCAGGATGACCGTGATCGAGAAACCGTTTTCCGAGGAAACGATCAAGAGATTGTCCAAAAACAAGGACAACCAGGAGACCGCGCTCAAAATGGCGGTGGCCGTGCCGAAGGATTTCGATCCCGCCGTTCCGCAGAAATACTATTTCGTCGTCACCGCCGTGAACAACGAGGCCGAAGGCACAAAAGGAAACATCGGCAAATTCGGCATGTATGCGCAGACCTGCCTCGACGCGGGATGGGCCTGTGTGGCGGTGGATTCGAACATCGGCAGGAGTCTCCACACCCCTGCGTTGCTCGAAGGCCTGGCGCTGTTGGAAAAGGAATGGCCCGGCTTCAAAGCCAGCACCTTCGCCACCGGCGGACATTCCGGGGGAGCCAAGGCCTGCTGGTGGGAAGCGGCCTCGATGGTGGCCCGGGATCTGCGTGTGTCCGGTGTTTTCATGTCCTGCTGCAATCAGGACTACAGCGAGGATAACCGCAAGGAAGCCAAGACGCCGGCCGCAGAGTACAAGAAGATCCGCTGCTTTCTCAGCACGGGCAAGAATGACGGCATCGCCACCATCGCCCATTCCGAGGTTGTCATGAAAAGTCTCAAGTCCAATGGTTTCCGTCAGATCCGCAACGCCGTGCACGAAGGCGGGCACGCGCTGGATCGGTCGCATTTCGCCGATGCCCTGAAGTGGTTTGCTGAGCCCGATGTCAAGTGAACGCGTCGCGATTGTTTTGTCTCTAACCGATATCAGCGCCGGATACCTTCAGTCATGATCGCGATGGTTTCGCGCAACCAGCGGTTGCGCCCGAGCTCCGACCATCCAATGCCAGGAATCCGCTTTTTCAGCCATCGATTGCCTGTCCCTCTATGCGCTCACGATGCCCTCAAAGGCGTCCCTCCCGCTCCCTTCCGGGAGCAATTCGAACAACAAATACAAACCGAAACCAAAGCCCCGAGGACCCTCAAATCTCTCATTTGGAGCTGTGCCGATTTTGGGGGAACCGACAGGTGGAATCGGGACAATGACGGCACCAGGGTGAACCCAAATCACCTGCCGCAGCACTTCTTGAATTTGCGGCCACTGCCACACGGGCAGGTGTCGGATCCCTAAAAACCGGCACGTTTCCAAGACCCGAAATGCACGTGTTCAGCCCTTCGTCTGCCCCTCGCCGCGGACGCGGTATTGGTAGCTGGTGAGCTCGCGCAGGCCCATCGGGCCGCGGGCATGGAGCTTGTCGGTGGAAATGCCGATCTCCGCGCCGAAGCCGAACTCACCGCCGTCGGCATAGCGGTTGGAAACGTTGTGGAAGACACAGGCGGAATCGACCGTGCGCAGGAAGCGCTCGGCGCTGTCCGCATCCGCCGTCACGATCGTGTCGGTGTGGTGCGAGCCGTAGCGGTTGATGTGTGCCACCGCCTCGTCCAGCGAACCGACGATCTTGATGGAAAGGATGAGATCGAGGTATTCCGTGCTCCAGTCCTCCTCGGTCGCGGCTTGCGCGTCGCTGACGATGGCGAGCGTTTCACGGCAGCCCCGGACTTCGACGCCCTTCGCACGCAGGGCCTGCACCACCCGGGGCAAAAACCCGGCCGCGACCTCGCGGTGCACCAGCAAGGTCTCAAGCGCGTTGCAGACCCCGCATTTCTGGGTCTTGGCATCGACCGCCAGTTTCACGCCCATGCCGAAATCCGCCGCCTGATCGATGAACATGTGACAGATGCCGTCGTAGTGCTTGATCACCGGCATGCGCGCCTGGGACACGACGGTTTCGATCAGGCCTTTGCCGCCGCGGGGGATGATCAGGTCGAGCCACCGGTCCATACCGGCCATGATGGCCACGCTCTCGCGGTCGGTGAAGGGGATCAGCTGCACCGCGTGCTCCGGCGCGCCCGAGGCGTTGAGCACTGCGGCGATTGCGCGGTTCGAGTGGATCGCCTCGCTGCCGCCGCGCAGGATCGTCGCATTGCCGGTCTTGAAACACAGCGCTGCGGCATCGGCGGTAACGTTCGGGCGGCTTTCGTAAATGATCCCGATGGTGCCGATCGGCACGCGCACCTGCTCGATGCGGATCCCGTTCGGCCGCTGCCAGGCCTCGATCACCTGCCCGACCGGATCCGGCAGGGCCGCGACCTGCTCGATGCCGGAGGCCATCGCCTCGATGCGCGCCTCATCGAGCCGCAGGCGGTCGAGCATCGCCGCCGACAAGCCCTTTTGCATGCCGGCATCGAGGTCCTTGGCATTCGCTTCGATCAACGCCGGTGCCGCCTTGCGGATCTCCGCCGCCATGCGGCGCAGGATGCGGTTCTTGTCCTCGGCACCAAGCTGGTTGAGCCGGTAGGCCGCGGCCCGCGCCTGTCGGCCCATCTGGTGGATGCTTTCCTCAATCGTCTGCATGGATCACTCGGGAGAAACGTTCGCCGCATGGAAACGGGTGGAGATCCCCTTGCCGGCGATGATGTCGGCAAGGCGCTCAGGATGGCGGCCATGGGCGATGTGGGTCTCGATGCCCGCATCGACGGCGAATTTCACCGCCTCAAGCTTCGAGGCCATGCCTCCCATCGAAAAGCGGCCCTTGTCGTCGCGCACGTGGCGGAACACCTCATCCACCGCAGGCACATCAGGGATCAAGACGTTGCTCGCCGGATCGATCAGTCCATCGACACTGGTCAACAGGATCACGCGCTTGGCCCTGCTCAGCTTGGCCACCCGGACCGAAAGCATGTCGTTGTCGCCAAACTTCAGTTCCTCCACCGCCACCGAGTCGTTCTCGTTGATGATCGGCAGCACGCGCGGCTCTTCCAGCAGGCGGTTGATCGTGTCCGAGACGTGGGCGGCGCGCTCGGAAGTCGCGAGGTCGGCGGCGGTGAGCAGCACCTGGGCGACCGTGATGTCGAAGTTCTCAAACAGCGAGCTGTAGGTCTGCATCAGGCGCGCCTGGCCAACCGCCGCACAGGCCTGGCGCGTGGCGGTGTCCTTGGGGTATTCCGCCAGACCAAAGGCCGAGACACCGGAGCCGACGGCACCGGACGAGACGAAGAGGAAGCGCTCGCCGGCATTCATCAACTCCGAAACCGCCGCCACCAGATGGACCAGCGCCGCCCGGTCGAGAGTGCCGTCGGCGGATTTCGTCAGCACGCCGGTGCCGGCTTTGATCACAGTAAGGTCGGAGGCCATGGGGGATTCTGGGGTGAATGCGCGCCATCGCTTAACGGGAATTCGCCGCCCACGCCAGCCCAAGCTGGGAAAAAACGCCATTCTTTTCACCGCATCGGACGGATGGCTGTGATTCATATGCGGCGCGCTGGGAGACGGTCGTTTTGTCAAAACGACCCTACCATTGCGTCAACTTGGCAGGGGCATTTTGACAAAACGACCGCGGATAGAGAGACAACGCGGAGAAATAGCCGCTCAGGGCGGTGGCTCCGCCATCTTGCCGGCCCTCATTTCCCCAGATAGCGGCGAATGCTCTCTGCGGCCTTGCGGCCGTCGCGCACGGCATGCACGACCAGGCTCGGCCCGCGCACCACGTCACCGCCGGCAAACACGCCGGGAAGGTTCGTCCGCTGCTGCCCGTCCACCCGCGTCGCCCCGCAGTCATTGGTCTCCAGGCGAGACAGATCATTGCCCTCGGGAAACGGCACCGGATCAAAGCCGTAGGCGATCAGGACCAGATCCGCCGGGATCTCGAACTCGGAACCCGGAATCCCCATCGGACTGCGGCGGCCGGAGGCATCGGGCTCACCCAGCTGCATCCGCTGGCAGCGCACGGTCGCGACTTCACCCGCCGCATTCCCGGACATGGCCACCGGGTTGTGGAGAAACAAAAACCGCGCCCCCTCTTCGATGGCATTCGCATATTCCTTTCTCGAGCCCGGCATGTTGTCGAAGTCGCGGCGATAGACACACAGCGTCTCGGCCGCGCCGCAGCGGATCGCGGTGCGCAGGCAATCCATCGCCGAATCCCCGCCTCCCAGGACCACCACCCGCTTGCCCTTCACCTCGACCGGATCCAGGCCCAGGGCAATCGGCGAATTCTTCTGCGCCAGGAAGGACAAGCCCTGGATCACCCCGTTCAGGTCCGCACCGGGAACGCGCAAGCCCTTGGGCTTGAGCGCGCCGATCCCCAGATAGACCGCATCGAAATCCGCCTGCAGCGCGGCGAGCGAAACCTCACGGCCCACGGTCACTCCCGGGCGGAATTCCACGCCCTGCTGACGCAGCAGGTTCACCCGCCGCTCGACGATCTCCTTTTCCAACTTGAATGCCGGAATCCCGAACAGCAGCAGGCCGCCGGGCAGCACCTGGCTTTCAAACACGGTCACCGCAAAGCCCCACTGCGAAAGCAGGTCCGCGCAGGCCAGGCTGCCGGGGCCCGATCCGACGACCGCCACCTTGCTCCCGTTCGGCGCTGCGGTGGCCACCCTCCCCTCGCCGTGGGCCAAGGCATACTCATTGATGAATTTTTCAATCG
>CBFGOB010000251.1:0-4560 GCA_965650215.1 uncultured bacterium
TTGACCAATTCGCCGAGCTCCTCGAGGAGCGATGCCGCCTCCTCGGCTTCGCGCGAATCGAAGTAGAAGCGCACCAGCAGCGCGCGCTCCACCATCTCCGGTTTTTCCCTGACTTCAAACATCTGCGGCAGAGGTAGCACCCCGGCGGGCCTCCGGCCACGGGAAATTTCGCGGCCGGAAAGTCGCGAGCAAGCCTGAGGACGTCCTGGCCAGCGGTCCGGAGGGGCGTGGCTGGCCTGCCGGGCAGGATGCCGGATGCACGGGGCGAGCTGCCGCAGACAATTCGGGGGAACAAGCTCGCAGTCCGGGTGTGGGATCAAGGGACCGGCCGACGCTGCGGTCGCTTGCTGGCTTGGAGGCCGGGTCCGGATTTCTTTGGCTGCGGGCGTTTCGATTCTTGCCGCCCCGGGTTGTGCTGCCTAAGCCATCTGCGTCATGACCGAAGCCGCCTCGACGCAGCCCCCACAATCCACTGAAGCCGAACTGATTGCCGTCCGCCGTGAGAAGCTGGCGAAGCTGCGTGAATTGGGGGTTGACCCCTATGGCTCGCGTTACGAGGTGAGCACCACGCCCGCGGACCTGCGCGCGGCCTTCGAGGAAGGCAAGGCGGTGAAGCTCGCCGGCCGGATCACGGCGATCCGCGACATGGGCAAGTCGGTGTTTTTCCAGTTGAGCGATGTGCTGGGTTCGATCCAGGGTTATCTTGGCACCAAGCAGCTCAGCGAGCAGCAGCTGGCGGTGTGGAAGTGTCTTGATCGCGGGGATTGGCTGGGCATCGAGGGCGAAACCTTCCTCACGCGCACCGGCGAGCCGACGGTCAAGGTGGAGCATTTCACGGTGCTTTCGAAGTCGCTGCGGCCGATGCCCGACAAGTTCCACGGGCTTTCCGACCGCGAGACGAAATACCGCAAGCGTCACCTCGACCTGATGGGCAACCCGGAGAGCGCGGCGGTTTTCGTGACGCGTTCGCTGATGCTGGCGGAGATCCGCCGATTCTTCCAGGACCGCGGATTCCTCGAGGTCGAAACGCCGATGCTGCAGGACATTCCCGGCGGTGCGGCGGCGCGGCCCTTCGAGACCTATCACAATGCCCTGGGCATGCCGCTGACGATGCGGATCGCGCCCGAGTTGTTCCTCAAGCGCCTGCTGGTCGGCGGCTATACCAAGATTTTCGAACTCAACCGGAATTTCCGCAACGAGGGGATTTCGCGTCGACACAATCCGGAGTTCACGATGCTTGAAGCGTATTGGGCGTTTTCCGATTTCGAGGAAATGGCGAACCTGGTCGAGGACATGACCTGCCACCTTGCGGAGAAGTTCTGCGGCGGGCTCAAGATCGAGCACAAGGATGAAGACGGCAACGTGACGCGCACGATCGACCTCACGCGTCCGTGGAAGCGCGCCAGCTATCATGACCTGATCAAGGGGGCGGCCGGCGATGATTTCTTCGACCTGGATCCTGCCGGGAGGGTTGCCCGTTGCGAGGAGTTGGGCGTGCAGGTGTCGCCGGAAATGGAGGACCACGAGGTCATCCAGCAGGTGTTTGAGAAGAAGGTCGAGGAGCATACCTTCAATCCTTGTTTCGTGACCCATGTCGCCTCCGAGTTGGTGCCTCTGGCAAAGGTCAGCCCTGGCGGCAGGACGGTCGAGGTGTATGAGTTGATCATCAACGGCCAGGAAATCTCACCCGGTTATTCCGAGCTTAATGATCCCGATGTCCAGCGCGACCGATTGGAGCATCAGGCCGGCGGAGCGGATGAACAGAAGGTCGATTACGATTTCATCGAAACCCTCGAGCACGGCATGCCGCCGGCGGGAGGCATCGGCATCGGCATCGACCGCTTGGTGATGATGCTGACCGGTGCCCCGACGATCCGCGACGTGGTGTTGTTCCCCTTGCTGAAGCGCAAGGATTGAGGGGGAGGAGCTTGGCGGCTGGAAGCCGCCAGGCCGCAAGATGGCGATCTGAGGTCGCCACTCCGGAGTGGCTGCGGCTGGCTGCCATCAGGCCTGACGGCGATTGGCCAAGCGCAGGGCTTGGGTCCGCGCATCGTGATGACTAAAGGGACCGAATAAAGGGACAGACAAGCGGTGGTAGGGCTGGTGCATCGGGGCGGGCTGAAGCCCGCGGTCCATCGCGGAGAGCGGGCTTGAAATCAGACCTGCAGATCCTGAATAGCAAAATATGCGGAGTTTAAAGATTGCCCTCGGGTGATTTCGTCCTAAGATCGCACTCCACCTTAAACGCAAAGCCTTCTCTTTTCCCGGCCCTCTGGTTTGGCCTTGATGGCTGATTCAAAGGCTACCTCACGAGTCGCTAGAACAGGAGACTTCATTTCCATGAACCCATCTAGCAGTCATGAAAACCATCCTTGGTGTCGCTTCATGCCTCGCTCTCGCGGTTTTGCCGGCGTCTGCGCAGGTGACGATCAATGAGTTTCAAGCCAATCCCACGGAGAAGATCCTGAAGTGGGATGCGGCTGGTGTGCCTTCCGTCGGGTCGGGCACGGTGTGGCAGGCGCCGTCGTTTGACGCTTCGTCGTGGCAGAGCGGCAATCCGCCCTTCGGTCAGGGAGTGGCGGGATTGAATACCGACCTTGCGGCGCAGATGCAGGGCAAGGCCTATTCGCTCTACCTGCGGAAAACATTCAGCGCGAGCCAGGCTCAGGCCGAGTCCGCCGCCTTGCTGAAGTTGGCGATCGATTATGACGACGGATTTGTCGCTTATCTCAACGGGGTGGAGATCGCTCGCAAGAACCTTGGTCCCAGGGGGCATTTCATTTATGCGATCCAGCGGTCCTACAATCCAAGCGTGGCGACGCAGCCGAGCGAGGTCGCCATCGGCCCGTGCCACCAGTTTCTGGTCGAAGGTGACAACGTGCTTGCGATCCAGGTGCACAACCATGACCTGAATGGCGACCTCAAAGTGGATGCCTCGCTCAAGACGGTCGGGGATTCCGAGCTGTTGGTGGGTGCGGCGGTGGATTTTGGCGGCAGCACGGGCGCGTCGCGGGTGTTCCGGATCGTTGATGGGGCTGCACCGGTGACCGAAGGCAGCGGGACCCCGGCGAACTGGCTGACGCTGGTGGCCGATCCGTCGGCGAGCGGGGCATGGGACAGTCTGGAGATCCTGACGACCGAAGCGGCGAGCGGCGGCATCGGTGACGGCGGATGCCTGATCTATCAGATCAACCAGCTTGGAGCCAGCGGCACGGGGGCGAGTCTGTTCGGGCCGGCGGCGGATTTCAGCACGGCGTGGCTGGCGGGCGGGGTGACGGCGCAAATGCTCGAGGATACCTGGGTGAGCTTCCGCTACAAGACTTCGCCGGGGGCCTTGTTCGGCCTGGATTTGTGGCCGGCGGCGGGGCAGGGGGCGAGCGCGCTCGGCGGGGCGCCCATGATCGGGGCGACGACGGCTCCGGCGCATCCGGAGTTCACGTTCAACGGCCCCGGGGGCAGTGTGGTCATGAGCATCGATGCCACGGGAGCGGGCAGCACGGAGACGGCGGGGGCGCCGTGGTATGGGTTCATGGCCTGGTCGAGCGGCAACCTTGCCAATGGCCAGTGGTCGGTGAGCGAGTTGGCCAGCGAACCGTCGCCCAACGGCGGCGCCAGCGGGGTCTTGCGTTATGTGGTCATGCAGGTGCCGGCCAAGATCGATCCTGCGGGATCCGAGTGGTTCGGCATGCATCTCAATGGCTTGCGCTTCGGGTTCTGGCCGCGCGGTCAGGTGACGGCGGATGATCTGGCGCGGACGCGGATCCGCTTCCGTTACCGGGTGACGGCGGGAAGCGCGGTGGATTTCCGTCTCGAACCGGATGGCGGCGGGTATGATCAGAGCCTGATGCTGGGCGAACTCAGCAGCGACGGCGAGTGGGCGACCTATGACGGGACGCTCGGCAGCTGGGGCAATGCGGCGGCGTGGTTGGCGCATCTCAATGCGGGGGCCGCCGATCGAGCGAGCGAGGATTGGGGAGGGTACCTTGGCGGGCGCATCGTGATGAGCTGCCCCGACATTCAAGGCCTCGATGCCGGTGATGGCATCGATCTCGATGACTTCACGATCTGGTATGACACCGCGCTGCCGGCGGAGCAGGTGACGCGGCGCGATTACTCGGGAAGCAGCAACGGCCAGAAAACCTACACGATCGACGGCAGCGGGGTGGGAAGCAGTGCCGAGAGTGGTGAGTTGGCCTACGACTACAGCTGCTTCAGTTCGCCCGATCTGCGCGACGGGCAGATGCAGATCACGGAAGACTTGCAGACCGCGTCGCCGGCGGCCTCCGGCGGCATGGGGGTTTTGAAGTTCTGTTGGACCGATGCGGCGACCGTCGCGCAGATCGGGCGAACTGAAGCAGCTGTAATCATACGACAACTCACCACTCTCGGCACTGCTTCCCACCCCACTGCCATCGATCGTGTAGGTCTTCTGGCCGTTGCTGCTTCCCGAATAATCGCGCCGCGTGACCCGCTCGGCTGGCAATGCGGTGTCATACCAGATCACGATGTCATCAAGATCGATGCCATCACCGGCATCGATGCCTTGAATGTCGGGGCAGC
>CBFGOB010000252.1:0-4548 GCA_965650215.1 uncultured bacterium
CCCGCAAGATCCTCATCGGCCAAAGACCAACCCAGGCGGCCCGCCGCCCCGCGCAGCCGCCCCAGATGGCGATCCCACAAAAACGGAACCCCATCGACCGCAAGGATCGTCTCAAACAAGCCCAGCCCGTGCATCAAACCCCGGTCGCGCGGCGAGAGCGACAACTCATCGCCATCGATCCAGCGGCCATTGCTCCAAAAGACACTCATGCGCTGGGCAGATTGAAGCAAATCCACCGGATGTAAATCCTCCATCCCTGCCCGCCGCAGGCTTGCGGCACGCGGCACCGCTTGCCACTGTCGCGCCATGCGCATCCAGATCTTCCTTTACGGCGCGATGATGTTGGCCCTCGGCTTTTACGGCATGTCGCTGCTCGATCGCATGGCCGCCCTCGCGCTGCTGCAAGGCACGCTCCTGCTCGGTGGCGGCACGATCATTTGCGGACTGTTTTCGCTGAAAATGAAGTGGCACGGCATCATCGGCGCGGGTGTCATCGCCCTGCTCGGCACGGCACGCGGGCTGATCAACCTGCCCGACTTCATCCGCCTGCTCAGTGGTGACGGCACCCTCGGCCCCTCGCCCGCAATCGAATTCGGCTTTACCGCGGCGTGTCTGGTGCTGCTGCTGCGGGTGCTGCAGACCCTGCAGCAGGAACGGGTGCGGCGGATGCTGGATCCGGGGAAGGAGGAATAGGCGGCTCGGGCTTGGGCAGCAAATCCTCCCAGGCATGCAGCTCGTAACCCTGGCCCAAGCCACCGAGATCAAGCAGCAGCTCGGCACAACGCTCACGCCACTTCACATAATCCGGCGGACCCTTTTTCTCCTCGCGGCTGCCGGGAAACACGATGTAGGTCACCTGCAAATCCGAGACCGGACGGCTGTAGGGCGAGGCCTTGGGATTCAGCTCGCGCGCCATCCGCAACGAGGCCTCACCCACCTTGAAGGTCGGCCCGCCGTCTCCGACGATCAACGGATAGATCTTCTTGCCGTAAATCACCACCGCATAGTCGCCGACCTTGGGAGCATAGGACACCGGCGAGGTGATCAGGTTGATCGGCATGACGATGAAGGGATCATACTCGGCAATCAGGAAGCTGCGGCTCTTCATGTCCTGGATCCCGCGCTCGAGGTAATCGATCCGGTCCTTCAGCCAGGCCTTGCGCTCGGCTCCCGTCGCCGGAGCCTTCAGCTCGTCACGGGCGCCGGCCAGCCGCTTGGTCCAACCCACCACCATCGGGTTCGGCGTCTTTGTCTGCTTCGGCCAGCCATAGCTGGTGAAAGGCTGATAGTGGGTCGAGTTCACGATCTCCTCGGGCATCTCGGCCAGGCGGTCGCCGTCGGACCCGTCGGAAACCACATCCATCTCGGCCTGCATCAGTAGCACCTTGCGCTCGTTGGCCGCCTCGAATTCCAGGATCGTCTCGCAATCGTAGAGGTTGTGCTTGGTCAGAAGCTCGTTGAGGGTATGTGCCTCCTTGCGGATCCTCGTCGCCTTGTTGTCGTAAAGCATCGGAAACCACCTCGAAACCTCCGCCTCAACCAGATATCCGGCCATGCCGGGCAGCATTTCCGAAAGATCGGGATTCAGCCGTTCGAGTTCGTCGATCGTCTTCGCCGCCGTGGGCAGCTTCATCTGCAGCTGGTATCTGACGGCGTAGCTGTCCTTGTCCACCCGTTCCTGCGAGGCCACCCCACCCTGCTGGATGTCGATTTCGGTGATGAAAGGAATTCCGGAACGCAGCTCGCGGACGTCGGTGACCTTGCCCAGCCCGAGATTCGGGGCATAGGGCTTGGCACGATAGGCGTCCTCGAGCTCCTCGAGGCGGTCCTGGGCCCGGCCCTCGATCGTTTTCAACTCGCGTTGCAGCTCGAGTTCCATCTCCGAACGCAGTCTCGCCTCGATCTGGCGGCGGATGTCCCTCTCGTCCGGATCCGCCGCCTTCGGGCGCACGATTTCCAGAATCCCCCGCTTCACCTTGGCCGGAAAGCCGGTGAACATGAGCGCCACCAAACCACAGGCCAGCACCAGAAACCCCAGGCCCCATGGGGAAATCCCCCGCCGCTGCGGCCGCTTCATGTCACTCGCATCCTTCATTCCCGGGCACTCTAGCCAAATTCCCCGCCGCGCCAACCCGTGATTTTTCGAATTCGGCGAAACTCTGCCATGACAAACCCGCCCGGAGCCCTACACTCCCGCCCGTGAGTTATCAGGTCTTCGCCCGCAAATACCGCCCGAAATCCTTCGACGACGTCCTCGGTCAGGACCATGTGGTCCGGACCCTGCGCAATGCCATCGAACAGAAGCGCCTCGCCCACGCCTACCTCTTCGTCGGCCCCCGCGGCACCGGCAAAACCTCGACGGCACGGATTCTGGCCAAGGCCCTCAACTGCAGCGGTGGCCCCAAGGCGGATTTCGACCCCGACGAGGACGTCTGCCTGGAAATCGCCGAAGGCCGCTCGCTCGACGTCCTGGAAATCGACGGTGCCTCGAACAACGGCGTCGAACAGGTCCGCGACCTCCGCGAGTCGGTGCGCTTCGCCCCCGCCCGCGGCCAATTCAAGATCTACTACATCGACGAGGTCCACATGCTCTCGAACGCGGCCTTCAACGCCCTGCTCAAAACCCTCGAAGAGCCACCACCCCACGTCAAATTCATCTTCGCCACCACCGAGCCGAACAAGATCCTGCCGACGATCCTCTCGCGCTGCCAGCGCTTCGACCTCAGGCCGATCCCGACGGAAACCATCGCCGGCCACCTCAAGCACATCGCCTCCAACGAGGGCATCCGGCTCGAGGATACCGCCGCCTGGGCGATCGCCAAGGGTGCCGACGGCGGCATGCGCGACGCCCAATCGATGCTCGACCAGCTGGTCGCCTTCTGTGGCGACCACATCACCGAGGAAAACGTGATCGATGTCTTCGGCTTCACCTCGCGCGAAAAAGTCGCGGAGCTCACCCGCAGCCTGCTCGCCAGGGAGACGCCCGCCGCGCTGGCGCTGATCCAGAAGGAAGCGGAAACCGGACGCGAATTGAGCCAACTGCTCGGCGAGCTGATCGGCTGCCTGCGCGCCCTGCTGGTCGCCAAGCTCGACCCGAGCGCCGACGGCGAAGGGATCCCCGCCCCCCTGTGGACGGCCCTGATGGAAACCGCATCCGACTACGACTCCGACCGACTGCTGGCCGCCATCGACGTCTTCGCCGAAACCGAAAACCGCATGAAGTGGGCCAGCAACAAACGGCTGCACTTCGAACTCGGCATCATCAAATCGATCCAGACCCTCGGCGAGGTGCGCATCAGCGATGTGATCAAGGTCCTGACCTCGAGCGCAGGCAGCCTGAACGCTTCCTCCGCCGCGGTTTCCACACCCGCCCCGGCACCGTCGGCCCAAGCGCCGGCCGCTCCCGAACCGATGGCCGCGCCGGTCGTCGCGTCGTCCAAAGCCGCCGCACCCGCCGCACCGAAGCCTGCGGCACCGGTCAAAAAGACCGAGCGCTCGGTCCTCGACGCCTTCGACTCGTTGATCGATGCCGCACCCGAAGTCACCGAGCCGCCACCGGCACCGGAACCGCCGCCATGGCGCGAGGAGGCAAAACCCGCTCCCGCACCCCAACCCGAAAAACCCAGCATCGAAGACAGCTTCTATCAGGACCCCCTCATCCAATCCGCCCTCGAGAAGTTCCAGGGCAAGATCGTTTCCAACTGATCCCTTCTCCACCACCGACCCCATCCACCACCGATGAACATCGCCAAACTCATGAAACAAGCCCAGCAGATGCAGGCCGGGCTCGCCGCCAAACAGGAACAACTCGCCAAGGAAACCGTCGAATCGTCGGTCGGCGGCGGCAAGGTCAGCGTCACCGCCAATTGCGCCGGCGACGTGCTGTCAATCCGCATCGACCCGTCGATCGTCGACCCCGCCGATGTCGAGTTCCTCGAGGAACTCGTGCTCAAGGGCGTGCAGGAGGCCATCAACGCCGGCAAGGAGAAGTCCGCCGCCGAGATGAAGAAACTCACCGGCGGACTCGGCATCCCTGGTTTCTAACAAAATTGCGGGAATGAGGACCCTCTGGATCGCCGCCATGCTGGTCCTCATCGGCTCCTGCGCCATGCCGCGCGGGGACCAGCGCCATCAGGGTTGGTTCATCCTGCGGCTGGTGGAAAAGCCCTCACCCCGCGGTGCCTCGCATCAGGCCCGCCCCGAGGACCGCACGCGTTTCCTTCCGGTCACCAGCTTCGACATGCAGCAGGCGCAGCGGTTCGGCGACCGCAAGGCGATGCTGCGCGAGGGCGATGTGATCGCATACTGGATGAAAAAGAACGAGGCGAGCAGCGCGGTCGGCAAAGGGCAATTGAACAAGATCGGCTACCGCGTGCTCAGCTACGGCCACCTCGCCATCCTCGTCAAGGACCCCAACGACCCCGGAAAACTCCGGCTTTTCTCGAGCCAGAGTTTCCAAGGTCCGAACACCAACGAAGATATCGACACGCTGATCGAACACAGCTGGGACGCCTACCGGCTCGACCGCTGGGACCGCATCGACACCGG
>CBFGOB010000253.1:0-4548 GCA_965650215.1 uncultured bacterium
CCGAAGATGCCCCCTCGGCGAAGGGGCGCCACCTGATCTGCTTGTCTGCAAGTCGCTTTCAGTCCGCCAAACCCCGCGCCTCTGCCCAGCCCTCCTCGTCGAAAACAATCAGCATCGGCCGGCAGCAGACTTCGCAGTCGTAATCGACCTCGGCCGGCAACTCATCGGGATGCGGCACCGCGACTTCAAACACCTCAAAGCAGGTCGGGCAAGTCACGGGTGCGGTCTCCATGATCCTTACTTAGCCCATTTCCCGCCGGATGCCACTTTTTCGCTTCGCCGAATCACGCGCGCTCGGCCCGTCCGGACCGGCCTCTTCCGCCAGCTACCGCCCCCACCGGGAAAGCCGACTTTCAGACTTTTAGACTTTCAGACATTCGACGGCATGCACAGCATCCCCACGCAGTGATTTCACCATGGGACGTTATCCATTCGGTGCTCTGGGTCTACCTCCTGATCCTGGCCGGTGCCGTCGCGCGTCGAACCGGCCTCATGCCCCAGGACTCGATCGAGCCGATCATGCGGGTGGTCTACATGCTGATGCTTCCCTGCTACATCCTCGACAAGATCCTCGGCAGTGAAATCCTGCGCAACGGCGGTGTGGTGTTCAGCGCCCTTGCCTGCGGCTTCGGCCTCATCCTCGCCGGCATCGGCATCGGAGCCCTCGTCGGCAAGGCGATCGGACTCACCAAGGGCACCGGGATCCGAACCTTCGCACTCGCCTCCGGTTCCCAGAACTACGGCTTCACCGCAGCCCCGGTCGTCGAAGCCCTCTGGTGCACCGCAGCCATGACGGGTCCGCTCGCCGTGCTTTTCATCCACAACATCGGCGTCGAACTCGCCCTGTGGTCGGTCGGCATCATGATCATCAGCGGCGAATCCGGCATCCGCTGGAAACGCCTCTGCAACGGCCTCGTCATCGGCGTCACCCTCGGCCTCCTCTTGGTGATGTGCGGCTGGGATGACCTGATCGACGGCCCGGTCCGCAAATCCATCTCGATGCTCGGCGCCAGCGCCTTCCCGCTGGGCATTTTCATCATCGGCTGCACGATCATGGATCTCATCGGCAAGGAGCGGCCCTCGTTCAAAATCATCAGCGCTTCGCTGCTCACCCGCTTGCTCCTCATTCCGGCCCTGTTCCTCAGCGCCGCGAAATTCCTGCCGATCGCCGACGAACTCCGTCAGGTCATCATCGTGCAGGCGGCGATGCCCTCGGCCGTCACCCCCATCATCCTCGCCCGGCTCTATGGCGGACGCACCACGATCGCGGTGCACATTGTCGTCATCACCACCGTCCTCAGCCTCTTTTCCCTCCCCTGGATCATCTCTCTCGGATGCTGGTGGGTCGGCCTCAATCCCATCCTGCCATGAAAGCCATCGGTGCCCCGCAATTCCATCCCGTCAGCCACCCGCAATGCCTCGTGGCATTCGAGACGGACACGCCCCGACCCGGCCCCCACGACCTCTTGGTCCGTGTCCGCGCGATCGGCATCAATCCGGTCGACACCAAGGTCCGCGCCTCACTCGGCAACAGTCCCCTCGCCACTCCGCGCATCCTCGGCTGGGATGCCTCCGGCACGGTCGAAGCCCTCGGCGACGAAGTCGACAGCTTCAAGGTCGGCGACGAAGTTTTCTACGCCGGCGACCTCACGCGTCCCGGCTGCAATGCGGAATTCCACTGCGTCGACGCCCGCCTTGTCGCCCGCAAGCCCACGACCTGGTCCTTTGCCGAAGCCGCGGCCGTCCCGCTGGTCGGCCTCACCGCCTGGGAATTGCTGCTCGAACGCATGATGGTGCATGCCACCGACAGCGATGAAAGCGAAGCGCCACCCATCCTGATCCTCAACGGTGCGGGCGGCGTCGGCTCAGCCATGATCCCGATCGCCAACATGCTCGGGCTGCGCAGCGTCGCCACCGCTTCGCGCCCGGAAACGATCGAGTGGTGCAGGTCGCTCGGTGCCCACGACGTGATCAATCACCGCGAAGCGCTGCGTCCGCAGGCGGAAGCCCTCGGCATCCGTGAATTCCCCTACATCGCCAACCTCTACAACACCGAACTCTACTGGGACACCTGCGCCGACCTCATCGCGCCGATGGGTGCCATCGGCCTGATCGTCGAACCGCGGGAAAAACTCCACATCGGCGATCCGCTCAAGGCCAAGTGCGTGCGCATCGCCTGGGAATTCATGGCAGCCCGCTCGAAATTCCAAACCCCCGACATGCACCGCCAGGGCCAAATCCTCTCCGACCTTGCCGATCTCTGCGATCAGGGCGCGTTCCCGAAAATCCACACCCGCATCCTCCACGGCCTCAATCCCGCCAACTTCATCGAAGCCCACCAGACCATGGAATCCGCCACCGCCCACGGCAAATGGGTGATTGAGGCAAATGTTGAATGTTGAATGCTAAATGTTGAATGGAACGAACCAACCTCAACATTCAGCATTCAACATTCAGCATTCAACATCCAGCATTCAACATTCAGCATTCAACATTCAGGATTCCCTCCTCCCCATGTCCTCCCACACCGAAAGTTTCCGCATCCATACCCGTGGCAAGGGCACCGTTGAAATCACCGGCGAAATCGGCGCGATCGTGGCCCGTTCGGGCATCCAGCACGGAACGGTCACGGTGTTCGTCCGCCATACGAGCGCAAGCCTCGTGATCATGGAAAATGCCGACCCGAGCGCCCGCCGCGACCTCGAGCAGTTCTTCGACCGCCTCGTGCCGGAAAACAGCCCTTGGTTCACCCACACCCTTGAAGGCGCCGACGACATGCCCAGCCACATCCGGATGGCTCTCACCCGCACCAGCGAAGTCATTCCGATCCTCAACGGACGCATGGCGCTCGGCACCTGGCAGGGCATCTTTCTGTTCGAGCACCGCCGCATCCCGCATCAGCGCGAAATCGCCGTCAGCGTCGTCGGCGATTGACCCCTCCGCTCCCGAATGAAAAAAAGCCGGAAACTCCTGCGACGGATGATTGCGCTCGGAGCCATCCTCGGCATCTATCCGGCATTTGTCCTGACCTTTACCTGGGCCCACGTCTTGAAATCGGATTTCCAAGGCGGGCGCCACGGACCGCTCGATGCCTACCGCCACGCCCTGGCCAGCGCTACCGTTTCCCACACCTTGGGCGAGTGGGCGGTGAAGCTCAGCACCGCCATCATGGAGCGGGACAACAAGGCGCCGAACCGGATGGACCGCCACAACAACCGGATCGGCGCACGCATCGGCTCGAATGCCGGTTCATTCCGCGAACTCGAAGCTGCCGTCCGCCAATCCGTTCGCCATGGCAGGATCAACGCGACCGACCCGAACCAGATCACCTGGCTGCCGGAATCCGCCTGGCGCAAATCCAGGCTGTGGTGACGACGGATGGCCCGCAGCGGCACTCCACCCGGGCCAAGAACCCGCACTCGTCATGGCGTGTGACGAAAAAACCCGCCCGGATTTCCCGGACGGGTTTGAGGATTCCCAGTGGGTCAGGCGCGGCGCTTATTCAAGCTGGCCACCGGTGACGCCGCTCCAGCGCAGGAAGCGCGGGGTGCCGAGGTTGGTGCTGCCCGAACCTTCGCCGAAGCTGTAGGTCAGACCCAGACCGAAGATGTGCTCGTGCAAGACGTCGCTTTCATCTTCCTGGTCATACTTGATGAAGTCATACGACAGGCTCGCCACCAGCGAATCGCTGATCTTCTGATTCAGCGCCACACCGGCATTGAAGATGCTGACATCATCCTGGTCGCCGTCCATCTCGCCGTCGGCACCGCCGACTTCGGCCGAGAGCGTGAGGCATTCGGTGAGTTTCGTCTGCGCCACGGCGCGGGCGAAAACGGCACGGTTGATCGAGTCTTCATCACTGCCACCGCCCGGAATGATGTATCCCAGCTGGAAGTAGTAGTCGGCTTCGCTGCGATCGAGTTGGGCCTCAAGGCCGGCAAAGAGGCGCTCGGAGATATCCGATCCGCCGGAATCCTGCTTGGTCCGGAAAGCGCCGGCAAAGGCACCGAGACCACCGAAGTTGGTCTGACGCATCACGTGGACCGCACCGCCAAAACCTTCCTTGTAGTTGTTGTCGTTGCCACCGACATCGGTCATCTCCGCAAACAGGTCTCCCTGCACGAAGTAGTCGCCATAATCGCGGCCGAGCTGGAGCTCCAGGTAAGCGGCGCTGTATTCATCCTCCTCCGGGCTGCTGACGGGATCCCCATCGAGGTTGGCGTAGTTGAGTTGGAGATTGAAGTCGCCGACCCAACCGCTGGAGGCGGGGGCACCGGCTGACGAGGAAACACCGGCCATGGCGGAAGCCACGGCGGATCCAAGGCAAATGGACAATACTGCGAATGTTTTCATGGATTATGGGTATGGGTTGCAAATCGGAACAGCCCCGGGAAATGGAACTATCCGATTGCTCCAACATCACTCTATACGACGACCCGTTGTCAAGACCTTCGACACGGCAGGAATACACCGGAATCCAAGGCCTCGCGGTCGCCGCCTCCCCCCCCGCGGTGGCGGAGCCAAGGCCATGCCCCCTCAAAACCAGTT
>CBFGOB010000254.1:0-4534 GCA_965650215.1 uncultured bacterium
CGCCATCCCGGTTCCCCGCGCATGTGACAGACGAGCGCCGCCAGATCCGCAAGCACCGGCCCGTGGTAATGCTTGGGATCAAAGCGTCCGCCGGTCGCTTCCATGCGGTGGGCCGCAATCCGCGCGCCCGTCGCCTCATCGGCATGAAACGGACGCCTAGCCAAGCCGTCGAAGCGCAGCCACGCCGCCATGGCGAGCACGCAAATCCAGGCAGCGATCAGGAACCAACGCTTCATCCGATTCCCGGATACGATGAAAGATCGCCGGACCTCGCAACGGTAAATTGAGCACCCTCCGTGCCCGAATCCATTGTCATCGTCACCCCGGTTTGGAATGATGCCACCCGCCTGTCCGGGTTCGGCGCAACCCTCGCCCCCGCACTTGCCCGTTCCTCCCTGCCGATCGAATGGGTGATCGCCGACGACGGCTCATCGGCAGCGGAAATCGAAAAGCTGCGGGCCCTCCGGGAATCCCTGCTGCCGGTCTTTCCACACATCCACCTGCATCTCGCCAACGCGCACCGGGGCAAGGGCTCGATCATTCGCGAGGCCTGGGACCAGCACCCGGACGCCACCTGGCTCGCCTTCGCCGATGCCGACGGCAGCGTCAGCGCCGGGGACCTGTTGGGACTGGTGGAGCAAGCGCGGTCGCACCAGCAATCGGTGATCGGCATCCGCAAACGCACCGCCACCACAGAAATCACCGAAAGCCTCTACCGTTCGTTTTTCCACCACGGCTACCTGCTGGTGGTGCGCCTGTTCCTGGGCCTGCGCGGTACGGACTTCCAGTGCGGAGCGAAAGTCATTCGCGGCAGCGACTACCGCCACATCGCCGGCCAACTCGTGGAAAACGGCTTTCCCTTCGACACCGAATTGCTCGCAACCCTCAAGCGCAGTGGCGCGGGATGGCTGGAGGTGCCGGTGACCTGGAAGGAGAAACGCGGCGGCAAAGTCAGGCCGCTGCTCGACGCATGGAGCATGTTCGCCGCCGTCCTCCGGATCCGCGGCAGACTGGATTGACGCATTTTCATTGGATCCGGCGCCCGTGCCGCCTTAGCTGTGGCGCCGTCAGATGAATGCGACTCCCCTGCTCTACGAATCCCATTGCCACACGCCGCTGTGCAAACACGCCTTCGGCGAGCCTGAGGAATACGCCGCCGTGGCCCTCGCCCGCGGGTTCAAGGGCATCACCTTCACCTGCCACTGTCCCCTCCCGGACGGCTTTTCAGCCAGCGTACGGATGACTCCCGATCAATTCGACGACTACGTCGCCCTCATCGAAGCCACCCGCGAACGCTTCGCCGGCCGCCTCGACGTGCGGCTCGGCCTGGAGAGCGACTACTACCCCGGCGTCGAACCCTGGCTCGAAGCGCTGCATGCCCGTGTCCCGCTGAGCCACGTCCTCGGTTCGATCCACTATCAGATCCCGGATTACCGCGCCCTTTACCACACCGGCGATGTCTTCGCCTATCAGGAACTCTACTTCGACCACCTCGCGCGCTCGGCCGAGAGCGGATTGTTCGACACGCTCGCCCATCCGGACCTGATCAAAAACGAATCCCCGGGCGAGTGGGACTTCCAACGCATCCGCCCCGCCATCGAACGATCCCTCGACCGCATCGCGGCATGCGGCGTGGCCATGGAACTCAACACCAGCGGCATCCTCAAACCCCTCCCGGAATTCAACCCCTCACCGGAAATGCTGGTGCTGATGCGGCAACGGGACATCCCGGTGGTCATCGGCGCGGATGCCCATGTGCCGCAACGGGTCGGCGACGGCTATGCCAGCGCCCTGGTGATGCTGCAAAACGCCGGCTACACGGAAGTCAGCCACTTCATCGACCGCCAGCGGCAAACCCTGCCGATCGATGCCGCGCTGGCCTCGATCAGCGGCCCTTGACCGGTGGCCTCACCGGCACCCCGCGGCTGCTGAAGTAACGCTTGGCCTCGCCCACGGTGTGCTTGCCGAAATGGAAAATGCTCGCCGCCAGCACCGCATCCGCCATGCCGCGGTCCAGCACATCCACCATGTGCTCGAGGTTTCCCGCACCGCCGCTCGCAATCACCGGAATGCCCACCGCCGTCGAAACCGCCGCCGTCAACTCGATGTCATAGCCCGCCTGGGTGCCATCGGCATCCATGCTCGTGAGCAAAATCTCGCCCGCGCCGCGGCGCCACACCTCTTTCGCCCACTCGACCACATCCAGCCCGACCGGAGTGCGCCCCCCGTGGGTGTAGACCCCCCATTTTCCAGGACCTTCGCGCTTGGCGTCGATCGCCACCACGATGCACTGGCTGCCAAAGGCCTTGGCGCCCTCGTCCACGAGACCGGGATTCCTCACCGCCGAGGTGTTGATTCCGACCTTGTCGGCACCCGCAAGCAGCATTTCGCGCATGTTTTCGACACTGCGGATGCCACCTCCCACCGTCAGCGGAATGAAGCAATGCTCCGCAGTGCGGCGGACGACATCCACCATCGTCGAGCGGTTGTCGGACGAGGCGGTGATGTCCAGAAAAACCAACTCGTCGGCTTCCTGCGCGTTGTAGGCCATCGCCGCCTCCACCGGATCACCCGCATCGATCAAATCGACAAAATTGACGCCTTTGACCACACGGCCGTCGGTCACGTCCAGGCAGGGGATGATCCGTTTCGCAAGCACGGCGGAACCATTCGGCATCACGCCGCAGCTGGCAAGATCGGAGCAAAGAAAACGCCCCGGGGACCGGTCCGGCCAAGGGGCGTTTTTTGAAATTGGGGATCTGGGAATCAACCCAGCTTCGGCTTGGCGGCGCGGCGGACGACGCCGAAGCGCTTCTGGAACTTGTCGATCCGGCCTTCGGTGTCGACAAACTGGGCAAGGCCGGTGAAGAACGGGTGCGAATCGGAAGTGACGCCGATCGAAATGATGCTGTGCTCCACGCCGTCAATGACTTCCTTCTTGTCGGAGGTCTTGGTCGAACGGCTGATGAATCGCTTGCCCGTGGTCATGTCGACGAAGACAACCGGCTGGTATTTGGGGTGAAAGTCCTTTTTCATGGGGATGCTGGGGTGTCCGGCACGTTCCAACGCGCTGGGGCGGCGAGATTCGCCAAAAAAACCGCCCTGTCAAGCGAGCATGAGTCCAAAACTTCAAGTTTTTTGCTCCAAATGCAAATAAACCTTGCATTCCCCGAAGAGCGATTTGAAATATTTCACCATTTTTTAAGTCGCTTTTCGCAAAAGATGCGGTATCCTTGCCGACGTTATGGCAATCACCAGCAAACGAACCCGTTTCTCGCGCCGGCTCCCGGACCACGTCACCGACGAACTCTGCAATGTTCTGGCTGAGAAAAAAATCTTCGGTTTCAACGACCTCTTCGAGCGCGTTTTCGCCAATCTCAAACTTCGCAACGCCGTGAGCGGCGGCGAGGAAATGCTGCGCCTGCGTGCCTACGAAAAACTCCAGAATCTCGTGACCCGCGGACTCGTCGAGAAAATCGGCAAGGAATACAAGGGCACCAGCCGCGTGCACGAAGCGTCCAGTGCCTATGCCGCCGCCCAAGAGGCCGCCGCCCAGGACTGAGTTTGCGCTCCAACGATCCCAGCACCCCGCACCTTCCCGAAGGTGCGGGGTTTTTTTCTACCCAATCCACCCAAAGCGTCCTAAGACCGTGGTGCACCCCAACCTGCCATGCCCGAGCAATACCTTCCCGTGTTCTTCCAAGTGCTGGTCGCGATCGGCTTTGCCGCCGTCGTGCTGAGCGCCAGCATCATCTTCGGCCGCTCTGGCCGCCCGAACGCCAACAAGGACATCCCCTACGAGTGCGGCATGCTGCCGATCGGTGAAGGAGCACCCCGCTTCTCGGTCAAATTCTATCTGGTGGCGATGCTGTTCGTCCTTTTCGACATCGAAGTGGTCTTCATGTATCCGTGGGCCGTCCAATTCCGCGATCTGCTTGGCGAAGGCCCCACCGCACTCGCCAGCATGGCCGGCTTCGCAGGCGTCCTCGCCCTCGCCTACGTCTACGCACTCAAAAAGGGTGCCTTGAACTGGAAGTCCTGAGCGATGGCCGGTCCGTCGCGGCCATTCGCGACATGAGCCGGATGCATGGGACCTGCGAAAACCCTTCAACCGGAGCCGGCCGTCCGGACAGGAAAGAGACTTGCCTCTGCCGCGGTCTGCGAACAGCGTTTCCACTCTTGCCGGCCCGCGCGGCGCGGCTTTCCACCCTCCGAACATGGCCCTCTCCATCCAGCTTCCCGACGATGCGCCCTTCAGCCCGGAACAACGGGCGTGGCTGAACCAATTCCTGGCCGCCGCACTCGCCGATGCCGGCAAGGCAAGCAGCGCCACCCGGGCGGTCATCCCGATCACCATCCTCTATGGCACCCAGACCGGCACGGCCGAAGGACTTGCCAAAAAATTGGCCAAAACGCTCAAGAAAAACCAATTCGACCCACAGGTGGCGGACATGGCGAGCTATGAGGCCGGCCGCCTTGCGCAGGAAAAAAACCTGCTGGTCATCGTCTCGACCTACGGCGACGGCGAAGCCCC
>CBFGOB010000255.1:0-4531 GCA_965650215.1 uncultured bacterium
GCCGGCATCGCCGCCGCATGGCTCGGCCTGATGAAGCCATTCTGATCCGGTGCGCATCCTCCACATCCAGGTTTCGGAACCGGTCCCCGGCCAGGTGCTTCCGCAGATGGCCGAAGCACTCGGTCCGACAGAAGCCGCCCGCCGCTACCGCGCGCTGGTCGTCACCACCCTGCGTCAATTGCAAGGCCTCAAAAGCACACGCCTGCAACTCCACTGCACGCCTGAGGATGCGGGGGAAGCCATCCGTTTCTGGCTGTTGCCTCTGCTAGCCAAGCAATGGCATGCCCGCGACACCGTCTATCATGCCGCAGGTTGGGAAATCGCATTCGGACCCGATTCCGCTGCTTATGAGGTCGTCGCCCATGGCGAAATCCTCTGCCCATGGCTCTGCGCTCGCTGGGTCCACACCGCGATGCTGGGTCTCGAACGGGAAGGGCACCGCGCCATCGGCCTCAGCCCCTGCGGACTGACCTATTTCGAAGCACGGTCGACGGCACCCGGGCATCCCACGATGGATCGCATGCTGCCGCCACTGCCGGTCATCCAAACCGATACCGATTGGCAGGAAGCCATGGAATCGGCCATCGGCGCCAGCCTCAGGAAATCATGGGAGGAAGACAAAGGATGAATGAGAAAGGGATGAGGGAAATCCAGATCTGGTGGAAAGAACAACGGAGTTTGCGCTTCGGGGAGAAGTCGTCGCCGAAGCCAAACTCGCCTCCCTTCGCGGCGAAAACGAACAACTCCTCGCGATCTTCACTGCCATTTCCAAAAACGCAAAGCGCTGATTCCCCACCATCCTTCATCCTTTTCCGGTCACGTCCCGCTCGACGATTTCACCCGGGCGCGTGCTCGTGCCCGGCCACATCTTGCGCCCCGGATAGATCGAAGTCTGAATGCCCGTGTGAACACCATCGCCGATGATCACCCCCAACTTGCGCCTGCCGGTATCAACCAAGCGCCCATCCACCATCGACCGGTGCCTTGACCCGTCATGACGCAGGTTCGACACGATCGTGCCCGCCCCGAAATTCACCTTTTCGCCGAGAATCGAATCCCCGACGTAGGACAAGTGGCCGACATTCGTGCCCGAAAGGATGATCGAATTCTTGATCTCCACCGCCTGCCCGATATGGCACGCATCGCCGATGCTGGTGTGGCCTCGCAGATAACAATTCGGGCCGATCTTGCAACCGGCACCAATGACCACATTGCCCTCGATGAAAACACCGGGCAGGATGCGGGTGCCTTCACCGATCTGCACCACACCCTCGATCACGGCCGAAGCGTGAACCTCGCCCCGCACGACCTCCTCGCGCAGCCCCGCGACATGGAGTTCGTTGGCCCGGAGCAAATCCCAGGGAAAGCGGATCACAAACGAATCCGAGGCAAGGAAGGCATCATCGGGATCCGGATCCGCGCCATTCCACAAAACCATCTCACCTTCGGCAGATGCCATGGTCGACTTGCCGCTGGCCACAAAACCTGTCCAATCGGAATCATCAATCCACGCGTGCGGATGCACCTTCGTACGGCCGTCTCCGATGAATCGGCATTGATGCTCCGCAAGCGGCAGGTTGCCAATCGGAAAATCCTCAAGCGAACGCGTGAGTGTCAGCGGATGGCACGCGGAGTCCTCGGTCATGGCGCATCATCCCCCGATTTCATCGAGAACTCCAGCGGCGAATCGCTCGACCCAATCCCGGCACACCGCCTCATCCTGATGCTCGACCAGGATCCGGATCTTGTGTTCGGTCCCGGAATAGCGGATCAGGTGGCGTCCCTGGTCACCGAACACCGCGGTCGCTTCCTCCATCAGGGCCCGCAGCTTCGGCAAGGAGTCCAGCGGCGGCTTGGACGCCACCCTCAGATTGATCAACTCGGACGGGTGTTCCCTCATCTCGGCCGAAAGTGCCGCCAGCCCCATGCCGCTTTCACACATCAGGCGCAATACCTGCAAGGCACTCAGGATCCCGTCGCCAGTGGTCGAATAGTCGGCAAAAATCAAATGGCCCGAATTCTCGCCACCGAAGGCATAGCCGCCTTTCCTCAGGCATTCGATCACATGACGGTCCCCCACCCCGCAGGTCTCGACCGCAATGCCGTGACGCTTCAGGGCCTCGGTCAGACCAAGGTTGCTCATCACCGTCGCCACCATGGTATCCTTGTGCAGGAGGCCCTTTTGCTTCAATCCAACCGCACACATCGCCAGGATCTTGTCGCCGCTCACCACATGCCCGTCGGCGTCGGTGAAAATCACGCGGTCCGCATCGCCATCGAAGGAAATCCCGATGTCGGCCCCGTGCCGGATCACCAACTCGGCCGCGGCTTCAGGATGCAGGGCGCCACATTCGCGGTTGATGTTGAGCCCATCGGGCCCGGTGCCGATCGCGACCACTTCGGCACCAAGCTCGCTGAAAATCAATGGGGCGATGTAATACGCGGCTCCGTGACCGCAATCGACAACCACCTTCATGCCATGCAGGCCGATGTTGTCGGCGGTTTGCTTGACGAACTCAATATAGCGGCCGCGGGCATCGTCGATCCGATAGGCCTTGCCGATCCGTTCCGGTGGCAGAGGCGCGGGCTCAGGCTCCTCACCGAGAATGTGGCGCTCAATCAGTGCCTCGAGGTCATCCGAGAGCTTGTAGCCGTCCGGACCGAAAATCTTCACCCCGTTGTCCTCATACGGATTGTGTGAGGCGGTGATCATGATGCCGGCAGCCGCGCCCATCGACTTCGCCAGATGGGCGACGGCAGGCGTGGGCAAAGGACCGACCAGAAACACGTCCATGCCCATCGACACCAGACCACTGGTGAGCGCGGTCTCGATCATGTATCCCGAAATCCGCGTGTCCTTGCCCAGCACGACGCGGTTGCGCTTCGGCGCGGATGCCCGGAGCACCACCGCAACCGCCTTGCCGGCCTTGAGCGAAAGCTCGGCGGTGATCGGATACTCGTTCACCCGCCCGCGGATCCCGTCGGTGCCAAACAACTTCGTCCCATGACTCATGATCCAGCCAGCCTAGGCGATCTGCCATGCGGGCTCAATCGAATTTCCACTCAGCCGGCCGGTTCCAAAACCGCCCTGCGGATTTTGCCCGGCGCTCGCTTGAGGAAGCGCCTCGCCAGGGATTCGAATTCCTCGGACAAGTCAGTCAGATGAATCTCCAAGCGCCCCTCGGACTGCGAATCGTTGAGCAAGTCGAGACGCTGCAATTCGCTGCGCACCGACTCGGCACAGGTCACCGCCGAATCGACCAGACGGATCTCCGCCGGCAAAGCCTTCTTCAACGCGGGAATCAGCAAAGGATAATGGGTGCAGGCAAGCATCAGGGTATCAATGCCCTTTTCAATCAGGGGCGCCAGGTAGGTGTTCAGCACCTCCTCGGTCGCCACATGATCCATCCAGTCCTCTTCGATGAGGGGAACCAGCAACGGCGTCGCCTGTCCGTAAATCATCAACCCCGTCCGGTGAAGCGCCAGCGCGTGCTGGTAGGCGTGGGAGCGGATCGTGCCGCGGGTGGCGATGATGCCGATCCGCTCGGCCTGCGGATTTGCCAGGACCGCCTGGACCCCGGGTTCGATCACACCGATCACCGGCAGGGAGTACTTTTCCTTCAGGTGCGGCAGGGCGTGGGCGGTCGCGGTGTTGCAGGCAACCACGATCGCCTTCACCCCGTGGCCAACCAGAAAGGCGGCATCCTCATCGGAAAACTGACGGATCGTCTGAGGACTCTTCGAACCGTAGGGCAGCCTGGCAGTATCGCCCAGATACAGGATGTCCTCGCCCGGCATCAGTTCCTGCACGGCACGCACCACCGTCAAGCCGCCAACACCGGAGTCGAATATTCCCAAGGGAGCAGATTTCACTGGCGCGATTGTCCATGCCATCCCGCGGCCGGCAAGCGGGAAGCATCTCCGCCTGCGGCCCGCATGCGCTGGCCCATGGCCGGAAATGCCCGCCGCACGCACGAAAAAAGATACTTGCGGGAATCCACGGCATTCCTTACTGATCACCGCAGTTCGTGCCGCGCCCATGAAGGCGCGCCGGACCCAATCCCCCGGCGCATGCGCCACTTATGATTTCCCAGGAACGATCCACCATCCCGACCAGCACTGACGCCACCCGTCGGTCAGGCCACGCTGCTTCCGCTGTATGAGCAGGCATCGCGCCCATCGTTCCCGCCACGACTCTTCGCACCTCATCGGTGCAGCAGCCATGCTGTCTGCACCCTGCCGTGCGTCGCATTGAACCCGAATAGGACAAAGCCATAGCCAAGCCAACCAAAACCAAAAACCGCGGTCGCTACCAGGACATGACCCGCGTCAACGAACGCATCCGCGCCCCGAAAGTGCGCGTCGTCAGTTCGGACGGACAACAACTCGGTGTCATGACCGCCCGCGAAGCCCTCGCCAAGGCGCAGTCGGTCGGACTCGACCTCGTCGAAATCGCGGAAAAAGCGAACCCGCCGGTCTGCAAAATCATCGACTACGGCAAGTTCAAATACGAACAGGCGAAGCTCAAGAA
>CBFGOB010000256.1:0-4506 GCA_965650215.1 uncultured bacterium
CTGGACACCCGCCGACGCCCTGTTGGCCCTGGTTCCGGCCGGAACCGCCCGCCTGCACGGCGCTCTGCCGGTCAGCTTCAATGAAAACGGCCTGAGTGTGGCCTTGGTCGATCCCCTCAATCCTCAGGTTGTGGAGGATCTGCGGTTCGCGATCGGGCGCGAGGTCACGGTGGTGGTGGCGCCGGATTATCTCGTCGAGGAGAAGATCAACGAGTGCTACGGCGGCGAGGGCAAGGCCATGGAGGACATTCTCAACCAGTTCGCGCTGGATGCCCACCATGCCAACGACCTCGATCTCGAGACCGAGGCGAACTCGGCACCGATCATCCGTTATGTCGATCTGGTGCTCTATCAGGCGATCAAGGAAAAGGCTTCGGACATCCACTTCGAGCCCTTTGAGAACGACTTCAAGATCCGCTACCGGGTCGACGGTGCGCTTTACGAGATGGCACCGCCGCCCCAGCACCTCGCGCTTCCGATTCTCTCCCGGGTGAAGGTCATGGCCAACATGAATATCGCCGAGCGGAGGATTCCCCAGGACGGCAGGATTGTGAAGCAGGTCGGGAACAAGCAGGTCGACATGCGCGTCTCGTCGCTGCCGACCCATCACGGCGAATCGATCGTGTTGCGGGTGCTCGACCGTTCTTCGGTGAATCTCTCGCTCGAAAACCTCGGCCTGCCGAAGGGGATCTACGATTACATCGGCGAAACGATCGAAAAGCCCAACGGGATCTTCATTGTCACCGGCCCGACGGGCGCGGGCAAGACGACCACGCTTTACGCCGCGCTGCGCCGGATCAACACCATCGACTCGAAGCTGCTGACCGCGGAGGACCCCGTCGAATACGACATCGACGGCATCATCCAGATTCCCATCAACGAGGCCATCGGTCTCGACTTTCCGCGGGTTCTCAGGGCATTCCTGCGCCAGGACCCCGACCGGATCATGGTCGGGGAAATGCGCGACCGGGAGACCGCGACCATCGGCATCCAGGCCGCGCTGACCGGCCACCTCGTGTTGTCCACCTTGCACACCAACGATGCGCCGGGTGCGATCACCCGCTTGCTCGACATGGGATGCGAGCCCTTCCTGGTCGCGGCCTCGTTGGAGGGCGTGCTGGCCCAGCGCCTGGTGCGCAGCATCTGCCGGGAATGCAAGTCCCCCTACGAGCCGAACGAAGCGATCCTCAGCCAGCTCGGGGTTTCGGCCCACGAGCTTGGGGACAAGCAGTTCCATACCGGGGCCGGCTGCGACGTCTGTGGCCAATCCGGCTACCGCGGCCGCCAGGGGCTCTACGAATTGCTGGACGTGACCGATCCGATCCGCGAGCTGATCACCGCCAGGGCCCCCACGGTGGTCATCAAGCAGAAGGCCATCGAGCTCGGGATGAACACGCTCCGGGAGGACGGCCTGCGCAATATTTATCTTGGCAGCACGACCATTGAAGAGGTGTTGAAATATACCTGATTCCGGGTGTATTTTGCCATCGCCAAGCTGCTCCGGTTTTCTTTTGATGTCCCTTATTTCCCGATAAACCCAGTTCCGATACTCTTATGGCCAATTACCAATACGTGGCGCTCGATGCGAAAGGTGAAGAAAGCAGCGGGGTCTTGCCCGCCAATTCCGAGACAGAAGCGATTCAGATTCTTCGTGCCAACGGGCTGTATCCGACCCAGATTTTCGAGGAGGGCAAAGGCCGCAATTCCAAGGCCGCCGCGCCCGGAAAGGCGAAACGCAAGACCACAGCCAAATCCGGATCGGCCTCCGGCCAGTTCGGCGGCCGGGTCAAGCCGAAGAACCTGATGATCTTCACCCGCCAGTTGGCGACCCTGATCGATTCCGGCCTGCCGCTGGTGAGGAGCCTGACGGTGCTGGAGAAGCAGGAGCCCAATCCCCTGCTCAAGCTCACGGTGGGCAATTTGGCGGAGAGCGTGCAGGGCGGATCCACCTTTTCCGAATCCCTGGCCCAGCACCCCAAGATCTTCAACAAGCTCTATGTCAACATGGTGAAGGCCGGTGAGCTCGGTGGTGTGCTCGAAGTGGTGCTCAAGCGTCTTGCCGAATACCAGGAAAAGGCCCAGAAGCTGAAGAACAAGATCGTTTCGGCGATGGTGTATCCCGTGATCGTCATGTTCATCGCGGTGGCGATCCTGGTCTTCCTGATGATCTTCATCGTTCCGAAGTTCAAGATGATGTTCACCGAGAGCAATCAGGTGCTGCCCTTGATCTCGCGGATCGTGTTCGGTGCCTCCGAGTTCTGCCTTGCCCGGCCGTATGTGCTGCCGAACATTGTCTACCTTTTCATCGCCGGTTTCGTGGTGTTCGTGTTTTTCAACATGTGGGGCCGCAGCAAGGGCGGGCGGGCCGCGATTGACAACATGAAGCTCAAGATGCCCGTGATGGGCGACATCCAGCGCAAGAGCGCCGTTTCCAGGTTTTCCCGGACCCTCGGCACCCTGGTGACCTCCGGTGTGCCGATCCTTCAGGCGCTCAACATCACCCGCGATACGGCGGGCAACGTGGTCATCTCCGGAGCGATCGACAAGGTCCACGAGGCGGTCAAGGAGGGTGAGAGCATTGTCACCCCGCTGCAGGCCTCCGGGGTGTTCCCCAACATGGTGATTTCGATGGTCGATGTGGGTGAGGAGACCGGCCAGCTTCCCGAAATGCTGCTCAAGGTCGCGGATGTCTATGATGACGAAGTGGACAATGCCGTGACCGCCCTGACTTCGATCCTCGAGCCGATCATGATCGTGGTGCTGGCCTTGGTCGTCGGCTCCGTGGTTTTCGCCCTCTTCCTGCCGCTCATCAAGATGGTGTCCGCGCTCCAAGGTTGAAATCTGCCGAACCGAGACGATCCTTTCCATTGCCCACGATGAAACCACGCACCCGCAGGTCTACCGCCGGATTCACCCTGATCGAGCTGATGACGGTCATCACGATCATGGTCATCCTGGCTGCGGTCACGGTGGCCGGGGTGAGTTTCGTCAACGAGTACCAGGCGAAGAAAAAAGCCCAGATCGACATCGAGTTGTTGTCGAAGGCGATTGAGGAATACAAGCTGGACATGGGGCAGTATCCCGGACTCGACGAAGACACCGCCGTCGAGGGCGATGTTTCCGAGGAGCTCTATCAGGCTTTGTTTCTCGACGGTTATCTGGCGCAGACTTCTCCCGGGCCGGGCGTGGCGGAGGTCAAGATTTACATCCCCGAGCTGGATCCGAGAAACCGCCGGCAGTCGTGGGTGACGGTGACCTACGACAGCGTGCCAGGCGCGGCACCGCTCAAGATCTTCGATCCCTGGAAACGTCCCTATCGCTACCGGAAGGGACAGAACGCGCAGAACCCTGATTTCGATCTTTGGTCTCTCGGTAAAGATGGTCTCACCGATCCGACCAATCCTGCCCGGACCGTCAAGGGTAACGGCGACGACGTCCGGAACTTCTGAGTGGCGGCCCGTTGCCGGCGCTTGGGGTCAATAGACGTCGCGCTGGTAGCGTTTGCCCTTCTTGAGTTCGGCCATGAACGATTCGCATTCACTGTCGTCAAGCCGTCCGTGTTCGCGGGCGATTTCGCGCAGGGCCTGGTCGACGTCCTTCGCCATGCGGGAGGCGTCGCCGCAGACGTAGAACGAGGCTCCGTCGCTGAGCCAAGCCCAGATTTCGGCGCCATTCTTGCGCATGAGGTCCTGGACGTAGATCTTGTGCTTTTGATCGCGCGACCAGGCGAGGTCGAGCCGCGACAGCGTGCCGTCGGCGACAAACCCTTCGATTTCCTCCTTGTAGAGGTAGTCGGTCGCCTGGTGAGGGTTGCCGAAAAACAGCCAGTTGCGTCCTTTGGCACCGGTGGCGCGGCGATCCTCGAGGAAGGCGCGGAATGGCGCAATGCCGGTGCCGGGGCCGACCATGATCACCGGTTTGGACTCGTCCGATGGCAGGCGGAAGGTGTGGTTGCTGTGGACGAAGACCCGTGGCTGGGTTCCACTGTCGAGCCGGTCGGCCATGAAGGTCGAGCAGACTCCGCCACGGGTCCGGCCATGGCTCTGGTAGCGGACGATGCCCACGCAGAGGTGAACCTCGCCGGGATGGGCCCGGGGGCTGGACGCGATCGAGTAGAGCCGCGGCTGCAGTTTCTTGAGGATCGAGACGAATTCCTCGGCATCCGCGAAATCCGCAGGGTGGTCGATGACCAGGTCGATGAGCTCACGGCCGAAGAGGAAATCCTTCCATGCGTCCGCATGGTCGGCCTCGACCAGGGAACGGAGGTAGGGTGAGCCGCTGAAAGACTGCCACTTTTTGACCACGCCTTTCGTCAGGCAGCCGATGTCGTAGTGGGCGATGAGCGCGTCGCGGAGAGCCACTTCCGCGCCATCGCGGCCGGGCACGCCATCGGGCTTGAAGGGCAAGTGGCCGAGGATTTCGTCGACGACCTTCGGGTCGTTGTGGGGAAAGACGGCCAGGGCGTCGCCCGCCTCGTATTCGAGGCCGGAGCCCTCCAGTGAAAAC
>CBFGOB010000257.1:0-4506 GCA_965650215.1 uncultured bacterium
GCAGGGGATCCGGAAGGGTCCCCTGCCTGGTTCAGAGCTTGATCGCCTCAGCTTTTGGCCTCGGTCGCGGGCGCGGCAGCGGCAGCCGCTTCGGCTTGTTCGGCACCGGAGCCGGCGCGGCCGATGTGGACCACCACGACATCATCGGAGTGGGTGTGGGTCACGCCTTTCGGGTAGCTGATGTCGCCGAGGTGGAGCGACTCGCCGAGTTGCAGCTTCGTGATGTCGATCTCGATGCTTTCCGGCAGGTCGTTGGGAAGGCAGGTGATTTCGATCGAGTGCAGGTATTGCTCCACCACGCCGCCAGCCTTGACGCCGGGAGCCTCGCCGTTGAGGTGGGCCGGGATGTGGGCGGTGATTTTGGTGTTGCTGTCGATCGCGAGGAAGTCGACGTGCAGGGCATTGCCGGAGATCGCGTCGTGCTGGACGGATTGGAGGAAGGCCAGTTTCGTGTCCTTGCCGTCGATTTCGAGGTTGATGAGGATGTTTTCCGAAGTGCTGTGGGCCAAGAGTTCCGAGAAGGTCTTGGCGTTCACCTTGAGGTTGGTGCTGGGGGTGCCCTTGCCGTAGATCACTGAAGGCAGCCAGCCTTCGCGGCGCATTTGCTTGAGGGAGCCGGAGCCGGTGCGGGCGCGGGATTCAGCTTTGAGGGTCGTGGTCTTGGCCATGGTCGGAAAGGGCGGATGGTTTGGAGTGGTAGCGCCGGAAAGATACGGAATCAAGCGCAGGGGCGCGGTGTTTAGCTGCCGGACGGGCGCTTGTCAAAAAATTGTTCGCTCTTTTTCGGGGCGGGGAATGCAGCGGCGGTCGATGAGCATCGCAGTTTACCATCGAAGATGGGATCCCGCCTTTGGCGGGTGCTGTCTTCGGCAGCGTATCCACCGACGCTCATGGGGCGCCGCTACACCCCACGATTTCGAATCTCCAGGATCCCTTCCCTTATTCCGTGAACAGGGTGGTGATCGATTTGCCGTCGTGGATGCGGCGGATGGCTTCGCCGAGCAGAGGGGCGGTACCGACGACGTGGACCTTGGGACCTGCGGCCTGGGGGACCGAGTCGGTGGTGATGATTTCCTCGATCGACGAGTCCTTGAGGCGCTCGTGGGCGATTTCACCCAGAATCGCATGCGAAACCCCCGCGAACACCCGCGCCGCCCCGTGCTTGCGCAAAATGTCGGCGGCAGCGATCAGGGTTCCGGCGGTCTCGGTCATGTCGTCGACCAGCAGGACGTCGCGGCCATCGACATCGCCGATGACGTTCATCGCCTCGACCCGCGTGGCATTGATCCGGTGCTTGGCGACAATTGCCAGTTCGGCGCCGAGGGCATCGGCGTAGGCGCGGGCCATCTTGACCCCGCCGACGTCGGGGGAAACCACCGTGAGGTTCGAGGTGTCGGGGTGGCGTTCGCGCAGGTTGCCGATCAGCACGGATTTGGCGTAGAGGTGGTCGACCGGAATGTCGAAAAACCCTTGGATCTGCGGTGCGTGGAGGTCCATGGTCAGGACCCGGTTGACACCGGCGGAAGTGAGCAGGTTGGCCACCAGTTTGGCGGTGATGGGCACCCGCGGTTGATCCTTGCGGTCCTGGCGGGCGTAGCCGAAAAAGGGCATCACGGCCGTGATCCGTTCGGCGCTGGCGCGGCGGGCGGCATCGACCATGATCAGCAGCTCCATGATGTTGTGGTTCGTCGGCGGGCAGCTCGGCTGGATGATGAACACGTCCTCGCCGCGGATGTTCTCGTCGATTTTGACAAAGGTCTCGCCGTCGGGGAAAGCCGTGACCTGAACGTTGGCGAGGGCTTGGCCGAGGGTTTCGGCAATGCGTTCGGAAAGCGAGCGGTGGGCGGTTCCACTGATGATTTTCATGGGCGGGTGCGGGCATCCTGTCGAAAGCCGGACAGGGATAAAGGCTAAAGTGAGAAAGAAGGCGGCGAAGCCGTCGGGGGGGCGTGGGGAAGGATGATGGTAGCGACCCCGACCTGTCGGGGGCGCAAGTTGGCTGCCGCAGGCGGCACCCATCGCAGTTGGGGTATCCCGTTCCGCTAAAGTGCGACGCTCATGGAGCGACGCTACCATTGCCAGAGGCTAATCCGCCTGGATCCCGGCGGACTGGAGGGTCTGGATGGCGTGGTTGAGCTTCCGGTTGAAGGTGTCGCGTTGCTCGGTGCTGATCCCTTCCGGCAGCCGGCCGTGACTTTGCTGTGCCTTTTGCCGCGCCTGCAGGAACAGGGCCAAGGCCTTTTGCGGTTCGCGGCTGAACCACAGGGTGTTGGCCTGTTTCGCCAACAGGGCCGCACTGCGGAAATGCACATGCAGGCCACCATTGCCATGCATCCCTGCGGCATGTTCATAACAGACCAAGGCTTCGTCCTGCTGGTTCTTGGCTTCCAACAGCATGCCCAGCATTTCATGACATGAGATCTGCAGGGATCGGCCGGTGGCTCCCATCAGGTGTGGCCCGACCGTATCCATGGCTTGATCCACGTGGTGAACCGCCTGCCTCAGGCTGAAGACAGCCGCATCCGGATCCGCTCCGTTCATTTGCCGGATGCCCTTTCGCTGCCAGTGCAGGGCGAAATGGTAGTGACCTCGATACACTGCTTCCAAGCCGCCTTGGAAGCGGATCAGCCGTTCGTAGGCGGCTTCCGCCTCATTGGCGTTTCCCAGATGACTAAGCGTGTTGGCGAGATTGACGAGGGAATCGCCGTGGTAGGGATTCAGCTCCAGCGCGCTCTCGTAATCAGCGGCAGCGAGCTGTGCGTGGTGCAGCTTTGCCTCGTCCGCCGATTGCAGTGCCAGCTCCTGATGAAGCAGGCCCCGGCGGTGATGCATCGTTGCCATGGGCATGAGGGCGATCCCGCGGTCGAGAGCGGCGATTTTTTCGTGAGGTGAGAGCCGTTCGGCGTGCTTGCCGTGGATCGGCAATGCGGTGAGCACGGTGACCTGTGCGCTGCGCAGTGCTGGCGGCATGAAAAACGCGAGGCTTGCGAGCAGCGGCACAAGCCACAGCGCCACTTGCGCGTGTCGCAGCGTGCCGCTGAGCATGCGGCGCTGCCCCGTCGAGGCCATTGCCATGAATGCGCCCAGCAGCATCACGTCGGGCAGCATGTGGAAGACAAAGCTGAAGCAGGCTTGGGTGCCCACCCCGGCCATCGCCGCCAGCCCGCCGAGCCGCCAGGCGTCGAGATGGCTGTCCTTGCTGCCGGACGGGTCAAAGAGCAGATGCAGGCAAGCACGGATGCCGATGGCGAACAGCGGCACGAGCAACAAGCCACCGCCGATGAGGCCGTAATCGGTGAAGGCCTGCAGCCACTCGTTGTGGACGAATTCGGGAATCGTGTTGCGGAAGCCGGACTCCTTCGCGTCCCAGGCCTGCAGGCTTTCCCAGGCAAAGCTGCGGCTGCCGCCACCGATCAGCGGGTGCAGCCCGATGCAGGACACTGCGATGCCGAGCAGTTGCAGCCGGGACATGTTGTCCATGAGGCCCGAGAGGGTCGCGGCCGCGCCGTTGATGGACCTGGCCTCCTGGGCGTCCTGCCAGGCGATCATCAGCAGGATCCCGAGGGCCAGGCCGATGATCGGAAAGGCAATCGCTGCGGCTGGAAACCACTTCGCCTTGCGGCGGTGGCCGAGCAGGAGGATGCCGCTGCAGAAGACCCCCATGCCCACCGCCGCCCCCAACATGCCGCCGCGCGATTTCGTGAACCAGACCGCCGCCAGACCGAGGATGCCGATGACTGCCAAGGCAATCCGGACCGTCCTTCGATCCGGGCCGAGACAGGCACCTGCCAGCGTGAGCAGGGACGCGCCGATCAGGAAATTCGCGCAGTGGTTGTATTGGGTGTAAAAGCCCGCCGCGAAGGTGGACTTGCTGCCGTAGGCGTAAAGGACCCGGAACGAGGGATCGGCAACCTGCAGGCCGATCACGATCACGCAGGCGAGCAGGAGCAGGGCGACGCCGTAGCGCAGGATGCTCTCCGCCCGCGGGTCGCCGGCGCAGGACTTGAGGCAGACGAAAGTGGAGACCGCGGCGGCCAGCAGCAAGGCATCGGCCTCCGCCCATTCCGCTACCGGAGAGAGTGTCGCGCGCCAGGCGATCCAGAGGCAAGTCATCAGGCCGAGCGCGCTCAGCCCGAGTTGGTCGGGCGTTGCCTTGCGTCGCCACAGGCCGATGGCGGCGCACACGCTGGCGGCACCGAGTGCCAGCAGGGCCGGGCCCCAGATTGTCTGTTCCACATTCGGACCGACCACCACGGCCAGCACGAGAGAGAGGACGAGCAGGATGGAGGTGGGGACGGGCATGGGGAGGAAGATGAAGAGGGAAGAGAGTTTCAGAGTTTCGGAGGCCGGAGTTTCGGAGGAAGAGGGGAGGAGAAGAGCTGTGCTTTGGTTTTTTGCTGAAATTCTGAAAATCCGAAATGCTGAAACTCTAGAAGTGGAGGCCGGATTTTCGGAGGAAGAGGGGAGGAGAAGAGCTGTGCCTTAATTTTTTGCTAAAATTCTGAA
>CBFGOB010000258.1:0-4491 GCA_965650215.1 uncultured bacterium
AGGCCCACCCCATCGACATCGACCTCTTCACCTTCTTCCTACCCCGCCGCCCCATCCCATCCAACTGTAGCGGCGTTCTATGACCGTCGCACGATGGTCGCCGGAAGCGGCCGCCCATCCCGCGGGCGGGATGGATGCCGCTAACGCGGCGATCTTCCGACGGTCATAGACCGCCGCTACAGTTGGATGGGATGGGGCGGCGGGGTAGGACGAGGGTGAAGAGGTCGATGTCGATGGGGTGGGCCTGGCCAAGGAATTCAAGGAGGATCTTGACCCGTTCCTCGGCGGGGGTGATGGAGACGATGGTGCCGCTCATGCCCTGAAGGGGTCCGTGGGCGATCTGGACTTCGTCGCCGATTTCGATCAGGGGGCTGGTTTCGAGGGTGTCGGATCCCGCATGGGGCTGTTTGCGGATGTCGTGTTGGAGTTTGCGGACAACCGCTTCGGGAATGCTCGGGACTTTTGAACCGAAGCGGACCAGTCCGCGGACACCCTGGCAGTAAGTGACTGCCCGGTCCATGGTCGAGAGGTCGAATTTGGCAAGCACGTAGCCGGGAAAGAAGGCTTCGACCCACCAGATTTTGCCGCGGGCGGTGGCTTTGCGGTACTTGAGCCGCGGGCAGAAGACCTCGACGCCCCCGAGTTCGCGCAAGTGCTCCGCCGCGAAGTGCTCGCGCTTGGTTTGGGTGCGCACGCCATACCAGGCCGGGGCGTTGGAAACGGCATCGTTCATTCGCCGAGAAGTTTTTGCAGGATCGGCAGGACCTTGCCGCCGGTTTTCATCCAGTGGTGGAGACGATCGATGCGGTCCTTGAGAAATTGCCGGTGTTGGGGGTCCTCGACCGCGGCGGCGGCGGTCGCGAGATCGCCGACCTTGCTCTTGCCGCTGTCGAGGTGAGGGCGGATTTGCTCGCGGATGAAACCACCGACGAGCCGTTTGAGCTCGATCGCGGGTTCGTAATAGGTCCGGCGCTCGGGCTGGCCGTTGGGGTTGGCCTCACGGACGGCACCGAGGGTCTTGAGCGTGCGCAGGCCCTGGCTGGCCGAGCCCTTGCTGATGCCGAGCCGCTCGACGAGGTCGTCGAGAGACAAGGGCACCGGGCAAATGAACAAGAGACCGTAAATTTCACCCACCGAACGCGGCAGGCCGAGGACCTTGACCCCATCGACAAAGAGCGAAATCACCTGCTCCTCGATGGGACTGAGCCCCAGCCCCATTTCATTCGCCGATGTGTTCATGGAGGGTTTTTTAGCGGATGGATGATTTTTGTTCAATTCAAAATGAACAAGGGAAAGGGTGGTGGGGAATTGGGTGTTGGGGAGAGGGATTGGTAGGGTCATTTTGACAAAATGACCGTTGGGGTTTGGCGGACCGCGGCGTGGCGGTCGTTTTATCAAAACGACCCTACCGATGGGGATCCAGCGACGCCGCTGCAATGGGTTCAGGCTTGATTCGGTGAGGGTTCGGGGCAGGCTTTCGGCCTATGCGCATTTTGGTTACCGGCGGAGCGGGTTTTTTGGGGTCCCACCTTTGCGAGCGTTTGCTCAAGGAAGACAACGAGGTGCTTTGTCTCGACAATTTCTTCACTGGCCGGAAACAGAACATCGCCCATCTGGCCTCGAATCCGGCCTTCGAGCTGCTGCGCCACGACGTGACGGATCCGTTCAAGTTCGAGGTGGACCAGATCTACAACCTCGCCTGTCCGGCGTCGCCGCCACACTACCAGCACAATCCGATCAAGACGATCAAGACTTCGGTGATGGGGGCGATTCACAGCCTTGGCCTGGCCAAGCGGGTGGGCGCCAGGGTGTTTCAGGCATCGACCTCGGAGGTCTATGGGGATCCGATGGTGCATCCGCAGCCGGAGTCGTACTGGGGCAATGTGAACCCGATCGGGATCCGTTCCTGTTACGACGAAGGCAAGCGTTGTGCGGAGACCTTGTTCTTCGATTACCATCGTCAGAACGGGGTGGACATCCGGGTGGTGCGGATCTTCAACACCTACGGCCCGCGCATGCTTCCCGACGACGGCCGGGTGGTGTCGAATTTCATCGTGCAAGCGCTGCAGGGAAGGGACCTGACCATTTACGGTGACGGCACGCAGACGCGTTCGTTTTGTTATGTGGACGATTTGATCGAGGGTTTCGTGCGGTTCATGAATCAGTCGGAGATCGTGGGTCCGCTCAATCTCGGCAACCCGGGTGAGTTCACGATGTTGGAGCTGGCTGAGTTGGTCTTGAGGAAGATCGGCGGGAAGTCGAAGATCACGCATCTGCCCTTGCCGGGGGACGATCCCAAGCAGCGCAAACCGGACATCGGGTTGGCGCAATCCGCCCTGGGTTGGCAGCCGAAAGTGCCGCTGGAGGAGGGTCTGGAGCGGACGATCGCGTATTTCAGGACTTGTAGCGGCCGCGACTAGTCGGGGGTGGATTTTGGCGGCGCAAGCAGCGTCCATTGGAGATGTGGATCCCGACCCGCATGCGGGTCGGGGCGGTCCTGCGGGACCGCTAGATTGCGACGCTCATAGAGCGACGCTACAATTTGGATCCAGCGACTTTGGCGGCGCAAGCAGCGCCGATTGGAGATGGGGATCCCGACCCGCATGCGGGTCGGGGCGGTCCTGCGGGACCGCTAGATTGAGACGCTCATCGAGCGACGCTACAATTTGGAATTAGCGACGCGGCTGTTTTGTCAGGCGTTGTTGTCGGTGGGGCGGGCCTTGGGGATCTTGGGAGGGGCGGGGGTATGGGGCACGAGGATGCGTTCGATGGAGGCGCTGGGGATCCATCCGCGCGTGCGGGAGGCGAAGGCGACGTAGGTCCACTTGCCGTTTTCGTGGATGACTTCGCAAAGTGAACCGGCAGGGGCGCGGATGACTTCCGGAGAGGTGCGCGAGGCGTCGCTGTGGAGGCTTGCCTTGTCATCGACGATCACGGCCTGGCGGGCGACGGGAGCGAAGGCGGCGTCGTTGGGGAAGTAGCGCCAGCCGAGTGCGCCGCAGGCGGCGATCATGGGGCCCACGACCAGCGCGAGGACGGCGGCGATGCGGATTCGCGAGCCCGCGCGGCTGGCGGGAAACACGAGCATCGCGAGGACGCAGAGCCAGAGGCCGATCCAGAGCAATTGCTGCCAGGTTTCGAGGCGCAGCATGGCGAGCCGGTACTGGTAGTCCGGGCGTTGGACGGTGAGGGCGCCGTACTTGCGTTCGATGAAGCGGAGGTTCTGGCGGGATTCGTGGTGGTTGAGGTCGCGGGCCAGGGCGCGGCGGTAGTAGAGTGCCGCCTGTCCGGGGGAGCCGGCGCGGTAGCAGGCGTTGCCGATATGATAGAGCGTGTCGGCCGAGAGTTCGTCGTAAGGTGCGGCATTCAGCCAGGCCTTGATGGCTTCGTCGTAGCGGGCCGCATGGTAGGCATCCTCGGCGGTGGCGCGCGGGTCTTCGGCGCGGGCGGATCCGGCCAGAGAGATGCAGACCGCGAGCAGGACGGCGCAGAGGCTGGCCGTTTTGCGCAGGGTTTCGAGGATTGCGTTGCGGCGTGAGGCGACGAGGGCGGCGGATTTTTCCTTGCGGAAGCAGAGGGCGTCGCGTTCGGCGAGGATGGACTGGAGTTCGGGGCGCTCGGTGCCGCTGTGCCAGCGTTCGATGAAGCGGCCTGCAGCCATCAGGAAGCCATGGTCGTCGGAGCTCAGGCCTTCGAGTGCCTTGAGCTCGGCTTTGCGGGTGCCTTCGTCGGGGTCCTTGTGGAAGCGGTGGCGGTGGCGCATCCATAGCGCTCTGGCGATGAGTGCCAGGGCCAGCGCGGCGGCAACGGCGTGGAGTTTCCACGGGGAGCGGGCCGTGGTCCCGGCTTGCCGCAGGGGGGCGTTGGGGATGAGTCCGAGGATGTCGGCCATTTGTTCGACCGGCAGCTTGGCGGCCGGTGGCGGGCCGACGACCGGGGCGCTGGCCGCGGGGGCGACGGGTGTCATTTGCAGCGGGACCGGTTCCGTGCTCACGGTTTCGTAGCGTTCGGTGTCCGGGTTGAAATAGACCAGTTTGAACGAGGGGATCGAGCCTTTCAATTCCAGTGGGCGGATGAATTGGCGGAAGACGGTGCTGCCGTCGCTCATGCGGCGCTCGTCGTTGCGTTGTTCGCGCGAGGCGTCGTAGAGTTTCCAGCCGAGCGAATTTTCGGGTTTGGGTGGCTGGAGGGTGTCGAGATTGCCGTTGCCGCTGACCGTGAGTTCGAGCGGGATCGGATCGCCTTCGCGGACATCGGTGCTTGGGGTGCTGAGTGTCAGATTGAAGCGGCCGACGGCATTTTCAAATCCCGTCGGGGCGTTCGGCGGCAGCGGCCGGCTTTCCAGTTCGAGTTTCGGCACTTCGAGCGAGGTCTGGACGTGGACGCGGCGAAGGATGCCATCCATGACCACCTGGGTGGTGATGAGGCGGATGCTGGCGGGGCCGATGCCCACGGTGCCGGCCGGCATCCCGTTCTCCAGCTCCTGCTCCA
>CBFGOB010000259.1:0-4485 GCA_965650215.1 uncultured bacterium
GGATCAACACCGGGATCAAAACGCTGATCAGGATGTTGGACAGAGGGTGTTCTTTTGGGGGCTGGGTGTCCGGCATCGTGGAATAGGAGGTTCGGGGGAAATAAAAAAGCGGTCTTGGGATCACCAAGACCGCTTGGGAATTCAAGGGCTCAAACCTTGCCGAAAATCGTGTTTCCGGTCGAACGGAGATCGTCGGCGGCCTCCTTGAGGCGGTTGGCCAGCGAGATTTCCGCCTTTTTCAGATAGCTGCGGGGATCGTAGACCTTCTTGTTGCCGACTTCGCCGTCGATCTTGAGCACGCCCTCGATGTTCTGGCAAATGTGGGTGACGATCGGCCGGGTGAAGGCATATTGCGTGTCGGTGTCGATATTCATCTTCACGACGCCGTAGTCGAGGGTTTCGCGGATCTCCGAAAGTTCGGAACCCGAACCGCCGTGGAACACGAGATCCATCTCGGCCTGGGGACCGTGCTTGTCGGTCACCGCCTTCTGTCCGTCGCGAAGGATCGTCGGCTTGAGTTTCACCGCGCCGGGCTTGTAAGCGCCGTGAACGTTGCCAAAGGTCGCCGCAAACAGGAAGCGGCCGACCGGTTGCAGCGCTTCGTAAACCGCCACCATGTCGGCAGGCGTGGTGTAAAGTTTTTCAGCAGGCAGACCCGAGGTGTCGTGGCCGTCCTCCTCGCCGCCGACGCATCCCGCCTCAACTTCGAGAATGATGTCGAGCTCGGCACACTCCTTGAGCAGTTCCTTCGAAATTTTGAGGTTCTCGTCGAGTGGAACCACCGAACCGTCAAACATGTGGCTTTGGAACAGCGGGCCCTTGCCGGCGGCAATGCGCTTGCGCGAGGCCTCGAGCAGCGGCTTGAGGAAGCTGTCAACCTTGTCCGGATGGCAATGGTCGGTGTGGAGCGCGACCAGCACGTCGTATTTTTCGGCAAGCAAATGGGCTGCCTCGGCAAGAACGATGGCACCAAAGGCGGCGTCACCGACCATCGTGCCGGCGGCGAACTGTCCGCCACCGGTCGAAATCTGGATGATCCCGTCCGACTTCGCTTCGGCGAACGCGCGGAGCGCCCCGTTGATCGTGGTGATCGAGGTGACATTGACGGCAGGGTAGGCATAGCCACCCTTTTGGGCGGCATCCAGCATGGCGCGATACTGCGCGGGAGTTGCAATTGGCATAGCGGCGTCCTAGTAAGCCGAACCAAGCCGGAGGACAAGCCGGAATCGGTCTCCCCCGTTTGGCTTGCCATGAGCCCGTTCGGGCGCTTTGGTAGGGTTCCCCATGGCGTCCCCCGACATGATCGTTTGCAGACCCACCCCGTGGTTCCTATACCGTTCGGCGGCGGTTTTCCTCATGTTTGGCGTGTTTGCCGTGCTTTTTTACATCGATGGCTCGACCGGCTACCGCAAAAAAAACGAGGTTTTTTTCCTCCACAAGGCCTTCCAGCAAGCCGGCAACGACTTTGCAGCCATGAATTCCGGCCAATCGCTCGGCGAAGCGGAGTGGAAATTGCATGCTGAAAAGCAATCGGTGCGCTTTGCGACCGGCCCCGGGGATGCCCCCGACCCCTCGATCCTGCCCGCAGGGCTGCCGATCCCCATGCCTTGGCCGGAGATCCTCCACGACTACAGCAAGATGAAGTCGCAGCAGTGGAACCAGCTCTGGCTGGAATATTCCGCCCAGCGCGGATTCCCTGAGATCCCGGCGGAGCAGGCCTACGACAAACGCAAGATCGACGAGCAATGGGTGGTGTTCTGGATTTGCAGCGTCCTCGCCCTCACCAGTCTTTTTTTCCTGCTCAGGACCCTTCGCCGCAGCATCAAGGCCGATGGCGAAGCCCTTACCGCCGCCGACGGTCGGCGCATCGCATACAGCGACCTCAGGCAGCTCGATCTGCGGAAATGGGACACCAAGGGAATCGCCTACGCCCATTACGAGGGCGCGTCGGGCAGCGGCAAGGTGAGGATCGACGGACTCACCTATGGCGGTTTCCGCAAGGATCAGGGTGAACCTGCCGAACAGCTCATGCGCCTGCTGCGTTCCAAATTTTCGGGCGAGATTCTGGAATATGCGCTGGCGGACGATGACAACGATGCCAGCCCGGAACAAACGGCCTGATTTGCAATTTCGGCATTTTCGACATCCGGTCGATTTTCGAGGTTGCCAAGTCCAGCCGCCTGCGGCTAAGCAAGCGCAACGCCAACCCCAACAACTCTATCTCATGTCCGACAAAAGCATCGCAGACCGCGTAAAAGACATCATCGTCGACCAACTCGGCGTCAACGCCGACCAAGTCACCCCCGAAGCCAAATTCGTCGAGGATCTCGGCGCTGACTCGCTCGACACCGTCGAGCTCGTGATGGCCTTCGAAGAGGAGTTCGACATCGAAGTTCCCGACGAAGAAGCAGAGAAACTCCAAGCCGTCGGCGACGTCGTCGCTTACATCAACAGCCAGCAAGGCTAATCCGGAACAGGCGTTTATTTCCAGGGCGGACTCCCGAATTCGGGAGATCCGCCCTTTTCTTTTTTACAATCCGCCGGATTGAACCGAGATTGCAGCCGTCCATGCATTCCCGCGATGACATCCATTACGCGCTCCAGACGACACGCGTTCTCCGCGAGCCGGACCGCCGCATCGACACCTTCGGTGAAACCCGCTTCGAGTTCCGCCTGATCAGCGAGCTCATGGACCGGGCCGGCCAGGTCCGCGTCCGTAGCGGCGAAGTCGAGGCCCAGCGCCCGCGCATCATGCGGCCCGAAGCATACCGCGACATCCAGTTTGAAGGTTTCGACCCCTCGATGCGCGCGAAATTCGACCGCATGCTCGACCAACTCCGCTCCCAGGGCAAGGACCTCGCTTTCCTCCAGTACGGCTTCCACTTCCGCCGTGGCGAGGTCCGCGAAGAGCTTGTTCACGAACCACTCGAGTTGGTCCGGGACCGGATCATGGAAGACCTGCGGCGCAGCGGCAACCCTTCCCTCGCCGTCATCGAGGGCGTCGACGACGCATGGGAGATATCGATCCTCAAGTTCTCACTCGAAATGATCATGCACTCTCACGATATCAACGCCTTCGATTTCAAACGCCGGGGCCTCATCTGAGGAATCCCCCAACCGACACCCCCGACTCATGACTTTGGGCACCACCCTCAGGATTCTAGCAGCCCTCGCCGTTGCGGCCGTCGTCGGATTCACCGGCATGCTGGCCTATCACGTCACGCAAAAGCCGCTCGACGGCGAGTTCTCGAGATTGATCCCCGAACCGGCCAGCCTGAAGCAAAGCGAGACCGAGACCCGCAGGAACTTCGTTTCAAGCATCGAGACGATGGACATGCCCGAGATCGATCCCAGCCAGCAATCGTTTCTGAAGGCCCGCGACCTGCTGGCACTCGGCAAGATTCCCGAAGCCCGCGAAAAGCTCACCACGATCTTCAACGTCTTTCCGAACTCCGCGTCGGCAGCCACCGCCCGCCGCATCGTGGGCGACATGAACCTCGACGAGATTCTCATTCCCGGCAAGACCGGTCACACCCGGGTCCACACCGTGCAGCGTGGTGATTCCTACCTCGCGATCGCCGCCCGCTACGGCACCACGATCGACTGCATCATGGAAATCAACGGCATGACGGAACTCAAAAACATCCAGCCTGGCGACGAAATCGTCGTCATGCCGCTGGACTTCCGCATCCTGATTGAAGCCCGGCGCAAATCGGTGTCCCTCTGGGACAAGGGTCGCTTCATCCGCGAATACCCGGCGCTCTCGATGCGGGGGGCACCCCGCTCGCCCCAACGGTCGACCATCAGCTCCAAAATCGCGGAACTCGACAGCCGCAGGGTCAACCCGCAGTCGATCGAATATCGCGCAGCCGACAAAATCCTGCAATGTTCCAGCCCCTCCCTGCAAATCCGGTCCTGGGACCCGGACCAGGAGGAGCCCCTCTCGGCCATCCTCCTGCGGCCGCAGGACATGGAGGAACTCGCGCTCCTGACCCGGGTCGGCAACGAAATTGAGTTCCGCTGAATTCTGCCGGAGCCCCCCTCCGGCGGAATCTCCTGTCTTGCATCCGGTCCGTCGAATACCGATTCTCCTCGCATGCAGTTACTCGAATTCGAAAAACCCGCGGCCGAACTGGAACGCGAAATCGAAAAACTCCGTACCAAATCCGTGTCCCAAGGCATCGACATGTCTGCCGAAATTTCGAACATGGAAGCGAAACTCGCCGAGACGCGTGCAAGGATTTACGAGAACCTGACGCCTTGGCAGCGTGTCCAGATTGCCCGCCACACCGCCCGCCCGTTCATGCTCGACTACGTGTCACTCGCCTTCGATGACTTCTGCGAGTTGCATGGCGACCGCCACATCGGCGACGACGCTTCGATGCCAGGCGGATTCGCCAAACTCAACGGCCAACGGGTCATGGTCATCGGCCACCAGAAAGGCCGCGATACCAAGGAAAACCTGAAGCGCAACTTCGGCAGCGC
>CBFGOB010000260.1:0-4480 GCA_965650215.1 uncultured bacterium
GATTTTCTTCACCGATGACGTGGAAGAGGCCGTGTTGCACCTCAAGCGCCACGCCGTCCGCCAGTTCGGATTGCGGCAGAAGCGGGTGCCAAGGGCCATCAAGGTCCTCGGCGAGAGGCGCTGGAACGCCGAAGTGGAGGGGTAAATGCCCTATCATCGATGGTTTTTGAGGGTGATTCCCCCGATTTTCGGGCGATTGGGCAGAAAATCCTTTGAACTTATGAAATTTTCTAATGACAGCCCCAGCGGATCGATGTAACCATTCCGTCACCATGAAACCACACACCCCTACCATCATTGCTACCGCAGCCATCGGCCTTTCTTCATTGGTCATGGCAGGTGAAGTCAGCAGCGTTGCCCCATGCAAAGGTTCGGCTGATTCCTTCAGCCCCTGGAATGTTGAAGCATCCCTCCTTTACATGATCGCCAACGGTGAAAGCCGCGCGTCGAACTACCAAGACCAGGACTATGAAGCTGGCTTCCGCCTGGGTGTCTCCTACAAGCCCAGCGTCGAGAGCTATGGCGCCCGCCTGATCTACACCAACTTCGAAGGTTCCAGCGGTCCTGGCACTTTTGAGGACGGCCCTGATTTCCAAATCTTCGACCTCGAAGGTTTCCAAACCACCAAAGTCGGTGCCGTTGACCTGAGCTACTCGCTCGGCGTCCGCTTTGCCGACCTGTTCGAACCCTACAACGGCGGTGCCGACGTGAACTATGACGGCTTCGGCCCAGTGGCCGGTGTCGAGGCAACCTACGACCTGGGTTGCGACTTCGCCGTCTATGGCAATGCCCGCGTTGCCTACCTCTTCGGTAGCGACGAAGAAGACGAAGTCGATGACGAGCACTACACCTATCAAGTCGGCCTTGGCGTTCAATACGACCTTGCCGGCCTTGGCCTCAGCGGTGCCTACACCCGCCTTGGCTACGAGTATCAAGCCTACGATGAAGTCGCCTACAGCGACAGCAACAGCGACATCTCGGGCGTTGTGCTCAGCTTCGGATACAACTTCTGATCCAGGCTGATCCTGATTCACTGATTCCAACCCCGCTTCCTCTTGGTAGGAAGCGGGGTTTTTTTGTTCCCGGCAGCATTGGGAATCCGGGGAGGCGATTCCACAGCCTTTGCCCAGCAACTGCTGATGAATCCTGGGCTCCGTAGCCCTTACGGTTTCGGCAGGAAGTAGCCGCGCTGCTTTTCGCTGATCGGGAGCTCCAGTTTGTCCATGGCGGCCAGCATGTCCTCCCAAACCCTGCGGCGGATCGATTGGTCATCGTCCCGCTGGAGCAGATAGCTCGGGTGATAGCTGACCCGTACCGGGATGCCTTCGTGGCTGCCCCAGCGTTCGCGGATGGTTTGTACTGGCTCGCTCCAGCCCAATAGGGCCTCCGTGGCGGTGTCGCCCAGGGTGATGATGCACTTTGGTTGGATGATCCGGATTTCCTCACGCAGGATGGGCATGCAACTGTCGACTTCGGCGGCGCTCGGTTTGCGGTTGTTGGTCGTCTGGTTTTTGGCCAGGGGCCGGAATTTCACGACATTCGTGATGTAAACGCTGTCGCGGGACAAGCCCATGGCCTTGAGGATGCCATCGAGCTTCTGGCCGGCGGGCCCGATGAAAGGTTGCTGTTTGCGTTCCTCCTCGTGGCCGGGGGCTTCGCCGATGAACATGAGGCGGGCGTCCGGATCGCCGGCGGAAAAGACCATGGTGCCGCGCAAGGTGCCCAAGCTTCGGGCGGGCGCCCAGGATGCGGTTTGCTGCCGCAGGGACTCAAGCTGCTCTTGCTTGCTTCCGCCGCTCATCTGGAGCGTGGGTGCAGCAGGGGCTTCGACAGCGGCCGAGCCGGTGGTCGCAGGGGCATCGTGGCTCGCTGGCTTGCGCGAGCGGATGTAGAGCTCCCGTAGGCCGTTGCGGGCCTCCTCGTCGAGCAGGACATGCGTGTTTCCCCGGGCCTGCTCGGCTTTCAGGAAATCAATCACGGCATCGATCGGGCGGGTCATCGGAGGAAATTTGAGCCGTTGAGGGAAGGGTTCAGGCCTGCCCTTGGACGATCGCCCGGAGTTCGGTTTGGAAGGCCATGATATCCTCCTGCGACGGACGGTAGCCGGGCGTGTCGGGATCCAGCCCCGGTCGGCCATTGGCATCCAGCATCCAGATGGCGGTTTCGCCGTCGCTGAAGGTCACTTTGCCACTGATCATCGCACCGGGCAGGGTGATGTGGTCCATGGTGACGGTGACTTTTCCCGTCGCTACGGGAGTGAGCTTGTCGTCAGCAGGCGCGGCGGGTTCCGGGCTTTTTTCTTCGAGAAGTTCGATGCCGAGGTCGAGAATCAGAAAGCGGGTGTCCATGTAGGTGATCGCGATCCCTTGATTTTCCTTCAGGTGGCGCTGGAGGTCGGAGAGCGTCGCACCGCTGGCGGCGAGCTGCCGCAGGGCGGCGACCTGATCGGAACTGAGTTTGCTGGCGCTGAACATGATTTACCTTTGGGTCGTGTCCGGCGATTGCCAAGCATCAAGCGCGGGATGAGGGCTTGATGGAGCAGAAATCGTGACCCAGGGTGCGGACTTCCATGCGGCAGGTGCTTTTCCAGCATTTCGGTTTTGAAGGTTTCCGGGACGGCCAGGAGCAGGTCATCCGGTCCCTGCTTGACGGCCGGGCGGCGCTGGCGGTGTTTCCGACCGGGGGCGGCAAATCCCTGTGTTATCAGGTGCCGGCCCTGATGCTGGACGGGTTGACCTTGGTGATTTCGCCGCTGATCGCTCTGATGCAAGATCAGGTCGACCGCTTGACCCGCCGGGGAATCGCGGCCGCAAGGTTGGATTCGACGCTGGAACCTGCTGAGTTGGCCGAGTTGCATGCGCGGATCGAAGCGGGCGCACTGCGTCTGCTTTACATCGCGCCCGAACGGCTGGCCAACGAGGCCTTCCGCAAGCGCATCAGGGGAACCCGGATCGCGATGGTCGCGGTGGACGAGGCCCATTGCATTTCCGAATGGGGGCACAACTTCCGGCCGGATTACCTCAAGATCGCCGCATTCTGCAAGTCGCTGAAGGTGAAGCGGATTCTGGCGCTGACGGCAACCGCCACGCCCAGGGTGGCGCAGGACATCTGCCGTCAGTTCAAGATCGCGCCGGACGATCACATCCAGCTCAGCTTCCACCGCCCGAACCTCGAACTGAGCATCACGCCTTGTCGGCCCGATGAGCGGAAGGCCATGCTGCTGGATCGTGTGCGGCGGATCGAGGGGGCGGCGGTCGTCTATGTCACCCGGCAGGAGACGGCGGAGGAGGTCGCGACTTTTTTGGGTAAAAACGGCGTTTCTGCGCGCGCGTATCACGCCGGATTGCCGGATGACTTGCGCAGCCGCAACCAGGCCGAATTCATGGCGGGGGAATTGAGGGTGATCGTGGCGACGATCGCGTTCGGCATGGGGATCGACAAGGCGGACATCCGCGGGGTGATTCACTACAACATGCCGAAATGCCTCGAAAACTATTCCCAGGAAATCGGTCGTGCCGGCCGTGACGGCCAGGATGCGCGGTGCGAGATGCTGATCTGCGGCGAAGACCTGACGGTCCTTGAAAACTTCATTTATTCGGACACTCCTTCGCCACAGGCCCTTCGCAACCTCCTCGACCGGATCCTGCGACTGGGTGACCGTTTCGACATTTCGCCCTATGATCTATCGGTGAGTTGCGACATCAGGCACTCGGTGATCGGCACCGTCCTCGCCTATCTTGAATGCGACCGGGTGCTGGAATCCACGGGCAGTTTCCATTCGACTTACAAGCTGAAATTGCTGCGGGGGAGGGATGCTATTCTAGCAGGTCGAGGGAAACGTGAGAGGGACATGATCGAGGTGCTTCTCGATCGGGGCAGGCAAGCACGGGATTGGATCACTTTCGAACCCGAGGCCCTCTCCGCCGAACTCAAGGTTCCAACTGCAAGGATTGTCAGCGCATTGAGGGATCTCGCGGCGTCGGGGGATGCGGCCTTGTCGGTCAGCGGGGTGCGACAGGCATTCCGCATGCTCAATCCCCCCGGGGATCTCAAAGCGCTGGCCGATCGTTATGCGGCCTTGTTCCAACACCGTGAATCGGCGGATCTGGCGAGGTTGAGGCAGGTGCTGGCTCTGCCTGCCCGCGAGACCTGCCTGACCGTCCACCTTCTCGCCTATTTTGGCGAAACGATGGATCATGGCTGCGGCCATTGCGACCGTTGCAAGGGAATCAAGGCGGTGGCGGTCGCAAGGCCCGATTCCAGGATCCCCACGGATTCGGAATGGCAGCAGGCCAGGGAATTGGCGGCCCAGAGACACCCGGCGTTATCAAGCCCGCGCCAACTGGCGCGCTTCCTGTGCGGGATGAGCAGCCCGGCCGCGACCCGGGCGCGCCTGTCGCGGCACGACGCGTTCGGGATGTTTTCCGACCTTCCCTTTGTCGAGGTTCTGGCGATGACTGAGGCCCTTTAGGCGCATCCG
>CBFGOB010000261.1:0-4462 GCA_965650215.1 uncultured bacterium
CCATCCTGCCCGATGGCTCAGGCCATCGTCTCCTCGATGATCTCAGTCGCCTTGGCCTTGCCGCACAGATGGGTGACCAACGCAAATCCGAAATCCAAGGCGGTGCCCGGACCACAGGAAGTGATGAGGTTGCCATCCACCACCACGCGCTCGTCGAGCGCCGCCGTGAGCTGCGCGCGGACGGAAGAGTAACAAGTGAAGCGGCGGCCCTCCAGCAGGCCTGCGGCATCGAGGATCAATGGAGCGGCGCAGATTGCGGCCACCGACTTGCCGGCGGCGGCGAATTCCTTGGCGAGGGCCGCGGCGCGGCCGTCATTCAGCATCGCCTCCACCCCGGGCCCTCCCGGCAGCAGGAGCAGATCGAATGACGAGGCATCAAGCTCCGCGAGCGGGACATCGGCCTCGATACGGATACCGCCACGGCTCGTCGCCAGCATCCCTCCCAGCGCGGCTATCACGACCTTGACCCCGGCACGCCGCAACAAATCGACCGGCGCCACCAGTTCGACTTCCTCAAATCCGTCGTTCAACAAACAAAGCACGCGTTTCATATCCATGGTTGTGGTTGGTTAGATGAGCCCCACCGCACGCCGCACGCGATCCAGCACCTTGGAAGCTTCCTCGCGGGCGCGCAAGGCACCGGCAGCGAGAATCGCATCAACGTATCCGGGCTCGGCGAGAATCTCCTCGCGCCTGCGGCGCATCAAGGCAAAACAATCCCAGTAGGCCTCGGCCAGGCGCTTCTTGAGGTCGCCGTAACCCACCCCGCCCCGCTCGTGGTCCTCAACCATCCGGGCATACTCGGGCTCGCTGGCAAACAGCTTGTAAAGCGCGAGGATCGTCGAATTCGCCGTCGGCTTCGGGTCCTCGACCGGGGTCGAATCGATGGTGATCTTCATCACCAGCTTCTTGAGCGGCTTTTCCTCGCCGAAGATCGGCAGCGTGTTCGAGTAGCTCTTGCTCATCTTGCGGCCGTCGAGACCGATCACGATCGCGGTGTCGTCGCGGATGATCGCATCCGGCACCACCACCGTGCCTTCACCGTAGGTTTCGTTGAGCTTGACCGCCAGGTCGCGGGTGACCTCCAGGTGCTGCTTCTGGTCCTTGCCGACAGGCACCAGGTTCGAGTCGTAGAGCAGGATATCGGCCGCCATCAGTACCGGATAGGCAAAGAGGGCGTGGTTCGGCGAAATCCCCTGTGCCGTCTTGTCCTTGTAGGAATGGCACTTTGAAAGCAGTCCCATCGGACAAACGGTCGAGAGGATCCAGGCGAGCTCGCTGACCTCCGGCACCGCACTCTGGCGGAAAAAAACCGCGCGCTCGGGGTCGAGGCCACAAGCGAGGAAATCGACCGCCAGCTCGCGCACGTGGTCACGCAGCGCGGCCGGATCATGGGAGGAGGTCATCGCATGGTAGTCGGCGATGAAATAGAACGCCTCTCCCCGGTCCTGCAGCTGGACGGCAGGCTGCATCGCCCCGAAGTAGTTGCCGACGTGGAGTTTTCCGCTGGGTTGCAGACCGGTCAGGATTCGCATGGCAAGAGCATGGCGAGCCGGGCCCCAAGGGGTCAAGCCACACATGCGTCGGGGAAAGGCGTGATCACTGATTGGTCTGTCCCTTGATCCAACCCGTGGATGATTGGAAATCGCCAGCCGGCACGATGGCAGCCAATCCATAAGGAAGCGGATCTTGGTAGGGTCATGTTGACAAAATGACCGTTGGGATTTGGCAGTCCCACGGGTGACGGTGGTTTGACCTCACATCCCTTCGGTCCAGGCGGTGTGCAGGATGCTCCTCCGCATCCTGGGGATTGAAATTGCTCGCAAATGCTCGCCTTGCGTTCATCCAAACGACCCTGGCATTCTGCGATGAGACCACTGACGCAGCCAATCAGCGAAGATCATCCTGCTTCGCTCTGCGAGCTAGGGCAGGACAAGTCAGGCCGCCGCTACCATGCGGATTGCCCGGGCCGCTCCGGGCCCTCGCCTCAATCCTTTGCCACCCAATAGCCGGCAGCCGGGGTACCGTCTTCACCCAGCTTGCCACAAGCCCAGAGCAAGCCACGGCTCACGAGATCAAGATAGCGGTCATCGGCCACCGTTTCATTGACATGGCCCAGCGTGGTGGAAAACACCTTGGTTTTTTTCGGGCCGTATTCGGAAGTCCAGGCAATCACCGTTTCCTTCCCCAGCTGCTTGCCCATGGCGATGGGCTTGATCCCGTCGTAAAGACGGATGTTGTTGTAAAGCTCCTCATCCACCGTCGTCCAATCCGCGAAGCCCTTGGTGATCGGGCTCGCGTCCTTCACAAAGGTCACCTCGACCGGCTTCCTGGGTCCGTGGCCGCTGGACTGGAGTCCGAGGTATTCAAACCACAGGCCGCCATCGCTGCCCAGTTCCTGGGGCTGCTTGATGTCTGCGGCCGTCCGGAACGAATGCATGGCACAATGCAGGTTCACACCCGGCACCCCGTTGCGGTGCGGCGCGAGGATCCGGTTCACCAGCACCAAATCCTTGCTGTCCGCGGCACATTCGTCATGGATGATCACATCGTAACCGTCGGCCCAGTTGTCCTTCTGGTAGCATTCGAAAACCGGCTTGGTGGATTTCTCAGGGGAATAGCAGACATCGACCGTCATGTGGACCCGCTGCTCGAGCCCGGCCTTGAGGATCTCTTTCTGCATCGCGTAGTCATGGCAGCAACCGCAGATGACCAGCAGTGCCTTCAAGGGCTTCACGGCGGTTTGCGCCGCAGCGGCGAAGGGCAGCATGGCGGCAAGGGCAACAGCAAGGAAACGGAATGGAATCTTCATCGAGTGGAATGTGGATGGTCGAAGATGAAACTTTCCCAAAAGCGCCAACCTTTCAATGCCCGATCCGAAAAGTTCGCTTATTGGGGCCTGAGCGTCTCGAGATACGCCTCCAGCGCCGTCGCCGAATCGCGGAGAAATGCCTCATTCCGCTGGCATTTCATCAGCACCGCGAAACCGGCAAACATCGAAATCAGGATCCCCGCCTCCACCGGCGGCTGGATCGACCGGTGCACCCAGGACTCCACCTGCCCTCGCCGGAGCACCGCGGCCAGCGCCTCGCGCCAATCCTCAAACACCGCACCCAGCGACTTGGCGAGGGCCGGATCCGCATGGGCGGTCTCCGCGACCATCGCCGCGAGAACCACCGTCTCACGATCCGCAGCCAAACCCAGACAACGGTCTTTTAAAAATGCCACCAGCGCCTTCAGGGAGTCGACCGCCTCCAAAGGCTCATGCCAGGCCTCGCGCATGCGCTCCGCGAGGCTTTCGCCGACAAAGGCCACCGCCAGCGCCCGCTTGTCGGGAAAGTGATGGAACAAGGCACCCTTGGTGAGCCCGGCACGCTCGACAATCGAACCAATCCCGGTCGCCGCATAGCCGCGGGCCGCGAATTCCACCCCCGCGGCATCCAAAATCGCCTGACGCGTGACGACCGGTTGCTTTTTGCGGGATTTCATCGGATTCGACTCGCTGGGCACCAGTCCACCGGATCAGTAGCCGTTCGCAAGTTGCGAGACGAGTTCCTCGCCGGCCTGCTCGAACGCTTCCGGCAGGGCATTGTTGCGCGCCGTCTGCAGGTTGGCGGAGGCAAACAGCTGGCTCCTGCCCACCGAATGCCCTGAGGCCAGGATCTTCTTCCGGTCCTTGGCGTCCCGCAGCACCCAATGGATGCGCACGGTATTGGTCAATTCCTCCGGCCGGAGGGTGTTGAAACGCTGGGACCGCAGCGACGAATACCCGATGCTGCGCACGGTGCCTTCGAGGACCGCATCCACCTCGCCGGGCCGGCCGATCCGATAGGTGCCGTCCTGCACGACAGCGTCCGCCACCGCCGAGGTGGCGATCGCCTCGGCGCGCGGATGCAAGGTGTCGTTCCTGAACATCGATACGGAAATCGTCTCCACCCCGTTCAGCGATGGCGGCTTGATGCCACCCATCCGGTAGCCGGCACATGAACCCAGGGCGAAAAGCGGGACCAGAAGAAGCAGCGGGATGCGTTTCATGAAAAATCAGTTTCCGATTTGATTGAGGCGGGCCTTGGCGGCGTCGTGAAGCTTGCCGGAGGAACTGCGTTTGACGATGTCGCGGTAATAGACTTTTGCCGACTCGATCTGCCCGGTCTTCACGTAATACTCGGCGATGTCGAAGGAACGCTGGAGATCGCGCTTGTCGAGCTCGGCAATCAGCTTGCGTGCCTCACCGTTGCGCGAGTGGCCGGGGTATTGGATGAGGTAATCGTTGAAGGCCTCGCGCGACATGTCGAGGTTCGCCTGGTTCTGGTTCCCGCGGTCGGCATTTTCCAACATGATCTTGCCAACCCGGAACAAGGCCTCGGGAGCAGGGCTTCGAGGGGAACCTGGCGGTAGGTCTCGACCACGCGCCCGGATTGAATGACGTAGCTGGTATCGCGCACGTTGAGCGTGCCGTTGC
>CBFGOB010000262.1:0-4456 GCA_965650215.1 uncultured bacterium
ACCAGGCGATGGCTCCCCAGGAGCTGCTCCGCCGCCTCCACCCGACCCCGGCACGCGGCCCGCTGCCCCGCACCGACACAACCATGGAGCAACTGCTGGCATGGCGCCGCCGTCTCGGCTGCCCTCCGGGCTTCGGCGCCCCATTCGGCGTCTGGGACCACGGCCGCTTCGACGCGATCGTCGCCATCCGCGGCGTCTGGTGGAACGACCAGCAGGTCCAGATCCCGGCCGGCTGCGGCATCATCGAAGCCAGCCGCCTGGTCAATGAATGGCGGGAACTCCGCCTGAAGCGGGAGGCGGTGAAACGCTTTCTATCACCGCCGTAACCGGCTGCAGCCGGGAACACATCGCCCGTAAAAAAGATTGATGAATACCGGCATTGATCGCAGGATGATCGATGCAGAGTATGATGACGCGCACAGCCCACTGCCCACGGATCTGGATCGCCGCAGCGCTGTGCTCGGCCTCCATCGCGTCGGCGGCGGCCACCAGGCTCGATTCCGAAGCCCCGGGCGGCAACCCGATCTCGCAGCTCGCCAGACTCGTCAATCCGAAGCTGGTCGAAGTCGAGAACCGCATCAATTGGCTCGAGCATGAAGCGCTCACCCTCGCGAAATACCGCCAGTTCCCGCTCAAGCATGGCCTTGGATACCGCGGCTGCCGCCTTTCGCCAAAAGGCGCCGACCCGACGATCGTCATGGATCTGGGCCGCAAGACCCGGATCAACCACATCTACCTGGTTCCATGCCAGCTCGAATACCTGAACGATTACGGCATCTTCCCCAAGCGCTTCACCATCGAGGTTTCGGATACCCCGGACTTCACGCAAGCCCAACTGGTCTACCGCACGGTCTTCAACACGCACTCGCGGACCAACGGCATTCCCGCCGTCTTCAGCTCACGCTTCAGCGCAAGATACATCCGCATCAGCATCCAGGAAGGCCACCAGAAGGGCGCGATCGACCTTTTCGGGATTTCCGAGTTCATCGTGATCTCCAACGGTGACCCGGTTTCGTTCAACGCCTCGATCAGCACCACCGGCAACCTCGACAGTCCGGGATTGTGGTATCCGGAAGCCCTGATCGACGGACGCAGCCCCCTCGGGATCTGGCACCATGGTTACCGGGAGGAAAACAGCATCGGCGATGCGGTTCTGTCGGACCCCAAGCCCTCTCCCGGCAGCGCATTCGCACCCACCACCTGGCGGTGCCAATTGCCCGAGCCGGCAACCATCGACCGCATCATCCTCTTTCCCTATCAGATGAACCGCTCCCAGGAGCTGGCCGCCATCCCGGAATCGCTGCGCATCGAGGTCTACGACCAGCCGGATCAAGCACCCATCCACAGCATTGAATGGCACAACCCCGCCCCGGGAAGCAGCTGCCTGACGCCCGTCGTCTTCCCGATGAAGGCAGCCAACGCGCGCTCCATCGCGGTCGTGGCCACCCGCCCGTGGGCCATCGGCAGCCTGCGCATGAACGCCCTCTCCGAGATCGAAGCCTGGTCCGGCGGCAGGAATGTGATCCGTGGAGCAACCTGCATCCGCAGCACCGGCGACGGGTCGGTGGAAGTCGAATCGCTCACCGACGGCTTCAGCTCGGAAAAGAAAATTTCACCGATCCACATCTGGCTCGAACAGCTCGCGGTCCGCGGCAAGATCGAGGACGAACTGAACTCCCTGCGCGCGATCCACGGCGAACGGGTCTCGCGCAGCGAGCTCAACGTGTCCTGGGGGTCGGCCGTATTGCTCGGCCTCACCTTCCTGATCCCGGTGTTCGTCGTGGAACGGAGGCGCATGAGGTCCAAGGAACACCTCGACATCATCCGCAAGCGCATCGCCTCCGACCTGCACGACGACATCGGCAGCAATCTCGGCAGCATCTCCCTGATCGCCCGCACGGCTCGCAAGGACCTCGCGCGCATGAACGGCCCGGCCGAAATCGACCAGGACCTCGGCGAGGTCGAAATGATCGCCCGCGAAAGCTCGCTCGCGATGCGCGACATCGTCTGGCTTCTGGAACGCAAGCAGGATTCGATCGGCGACCTCGCGCACCGCATGAGGGAAACCGCAAGCCGCCTCCTGCGCGAAATCCCCTTCACGATGGAGTGCACCTCGACCCGCACCACCTCGAAGCTCACCCTCGATTCCAAGCGCCACCTGTTCCTGTTCTTCAAGGAAGCGATCCACAACATCATCAAGCATTCGAAGGCCGGCAACGTGAGCATCCGCCTGTGGGACGAGGGCGACCAGCTCGGCATGGAAATCGTCGACGACGGCATCGGTCTTCCGGTCACCAAGGACAGGACATCCGTGAGCATCAAGAAACTCGAGGACCGCGCCGAGCTGCTCGCCGGCACCATGCAGGTCACCTCGTCCGCCGAAACCGGCACCTGCATCCGGCTGCTGGTGAAACGCAGCCACCTCACCACCCAACCCAAGGAATCATGAAAAAGACCATCATCTGGATCCTGGAGGATCACGAAAACTTCGCGAAGCAGATCGCACGCATGATCAATGCGGAAGAGGATCTCGAGTGCCCGCACCATTTCACGAATGCGGAGGAGATGTACGAAAAGCTCAAGTTCACCACCGAACACCCCGACCTGCTGCTGCTCGACCTCGGCCTGCCGCGCAAGGGTGGGCTGGAAGTCCTCTACGACCTCAAAACCCTGCTGCCCAACACCAAGGTGCTCATCCTCAGCTCCTTCGACGAGCGCGAGAAGGTCTACCGCGCGATCTGCAACGGCGCCGCGGGATACCTGCTCAAGACCGGCGACCCGGACGAACTCATCCAGGGCATCCGCTCGATCATCCAGGGGGAATCCGCCCTCAGCAGCCCGATCGCAAAAATGATCCTCGAGGGATTCTCCCGCCACGGCCCGGTCGAACAGACCGAGCCTCTCACCAGCCGCGAGGAGGACGTCCTGCGCTTCCTCGTCCAGGGACTCATCAAGAAGGAGATCGCCGACGAACTCAACATCTCCCAGCACACCGTCGACATGCACGTCCGCTCGGTCTACCGCAAACTCCACGTCCGCTCCCAGACGGAAGCGGTCTCGAAAGCCCTGCGCCAGGGAATCGTTTGAGCCCGGATCCCGCAAGGATGACGGCTTTCAGGTTGGAACGGACCCAAACGATCACCGACACAAAAAAAATGCCCTGATCCGCGAACGGGTCAGGGCATCAAATAGAACGGCGGGAGCTGAACGGCTCAGCTGGCTTCCTCGGCTTCGACGCCATCGGCATCGACCGCGACGGACAGCACGCAGCTGACCTGCGGGTGCAGCTTGACGGTGACATCGAACTTGCCGGACTTCTTGATCGGCTTGTCGAGTTCGATCGCGTGGCGGTCGATCACGATGCCTTGCGCTTCGAGGTCCTTGTGGATGTCCATGCTGGTGACGGAACCGAAGGCCTTGCCGCCCTGGCCGGTCGAAAGGGTGAACTTGAGTTTGAGCTTGGAGAGCTTCGTGGCGACCTCCTGATGGGCCAGCAACTCCTCGGCTTCACGCTTGGCACGGGCGGCCTTGAGGGCCTCCACGTGACGGAGGTTCGCACGGCTTGCCTCGTAGGCCTTGCCCTGGGGGATCAGAAAGTTGCGTGCGTATCCGGCGCGGACTTTCACCACGTCGGCTTCGGCACCGAGACCTTCGATTTTTTCTTTGAGAATCACTTGAGCGTTGGCCATGGGAATCGGGAGTAAAAGAGTTCGATTGGGGGCGGCGATTTAGGACCCGACAGATATCGAGTCAAGAAGAATGAAGGCGATTTCCCCCAATCCGGCATTTTCCCGGACCTCCATCCACGGCTTGGGATTGCACACCGGGCGCACCGATCCATGATCGACCCCATGAAAGCCGCCATTCCGCTCCGGGACCGCATGGAAATGCTCATCCCGCCCCTCCCTTGGGACCGGGCCAGGCGCCGCGACCAGGCAGGCCCGAGAGTCCTGCTGCTCCACGGCCTCTGGCGCGGCTGGCACGCCATGGAACCGATGGCGCGCGCCCTCCAGCGGGCCGGCTTCTCGACCCTCAACCTGCCCTACCCCTCCACCCGCCGCTCAATTCCGGAACTGGTCGACCAGATCGCACGCATCCTCGAACCTTTGACCCGCGAAGAACCGATCCATGCCGTCACCCACTCGCTCGGCGGCATCCTGGCGCGCGCCGCGCTGGCGGATTCCAAGTGGAACATCCAACGCCTCGTCATGCTCGCCCCTCCCTCCCAAGGCAGCGAAATCGTCGACCACCTCGCCCACCACCAACCGCTTCTCCATCGCTGCCTGGGACCGGCTGGACGCGCTCTCGGAACCCAAGGACTGCCTGCCCAACTCCCCGAACTGCCTCCACAGGTCGAGGCGGCCTGCATCATGGGAAAACTAGATTCAATCAAATGCTTCAATCGATTATTTCAAGGAGAGCATGATGGCATCGTATCCGTTGCAGGCGGACAGAT
>CBFGOB010000263.1:0-4450 GCA_965650215.1 uncultured bacterium
GTGGCCTTGGTCACCGGATGGATGGTCGACCGACTGGTCGTGGCCGGGAGGCTGCCTGCCAATCCGAATGCGGTCGAATTGCCACGGGATTACCTTGTGTGGCCGGAAGTGCAGCGGGTCCTGCGTTCGTTGATGCCCGGTGCGGGTAATATGCGGCATCTGCTGCGGGAAGGCCTGGTGGGATCCAAAATGGTCCTGCGCTGGATCTTTTTCGGTTTTGTGCTCACGGCGGCGATCCAGGCCTTTGTGCCGAGCGACACCTTCCAGCATTGGTTTGGACCGACTGTGGCGGGCCTGTTCCTGACGCTGTTGGCGACGACGCTCATCGAAGTGTGTTCGGAGGGCTCGTCGCCGATTGCGGCCGATCTGCTGACGCGGGCAAATGCGCCCGGCAATGCCTTTGTATTTCTGATGGCCGGTGCGGCGACCGATTACACCGAAATCATGAGCTTGAAGGAAGTGACCCGTTCATGGAGGGCGTCGCTGGCGCTGCCCTTGATTTCCGTGCCGCAGGTGCTCTTGATCGGCTGGCTGATCCAGCAGTCGGCGTCCTAGCCCGTGCGGCGCGATGGGGCGGTCGTTTTGGTCAAAACGCCCCTACCGTCGCATGATTCCATCCGTTCATCTTTGGTAGGGTCATTTTGACAAAATGACCGGTGCGGTTGGGTTGCGGTGCCGTGAGGCGGTCGTTTTGGTCATAACGACCCTGCCATGGGGTGTTGTTCAGCGTTTCAGGCGCCGGCTGAGGATGCCGAGCGCGTCGCTGCATTCGCGGATGCGGAGCAGGTGGGCGACGGCGAAATACGCGGCGGCGGCGACGCCGATCGTCAGTGCGAGTCCGACGGCACGATGCAGCAGCGGCTGGTGGCTGAGGTCCTGGAACAGCCAGTGGTTGGCGGCGAGGCAGATGCCGGCCAGCACGGCTCCGGCGATGGCGAGTTTGCCGAGCAGCACGAGGAGTTCGGCGCTGCCGAAGTCGCCGATGAAGCCGCGCATGGCGAGAAAGAGCGCGAGAAAGCTGATGCTGGCGGTGATGCTGGTGGTCAGCGCGAGTGACTCGTGGCCCCAGTGCATGCGGAAGACGAAAAACCAATTGAGGCCGAGGTTGAGTCCGAGGGCGCAGAGGCTGACGAGCATCGGCAGCCAGCGGCGGTCGATCGCGTAGAAGGCCGGTTGAATGACTTTCAAGCCCGCGTAGCAGACGAGTCCGTAACCGTAAGCACGCAGCGCGAGGGCGGTTTGGAGGCGGTCGTGGGCGTCGAAATTTCCGCGTTCGTAGAGGACGCTGACGATGGGCTCGGCCAGCAGGGCCAGGCCGATGGTGGAGGGCAGGACAAGGAAGGCGATCAGCCGCAGGCCTTTGGCGAGGGTGTTTTTGAATTCCGGGCCGATCGCTTCGGTGGCGGCACGCGACAGGGCCGGCAGGCTCACGGTCGCCACGGCGACGCCGAAGACGCCGATCGGCAGCAGCATCAGGCGGAAGGCATAGCTGAGCCAGCTCACCGCCCCTTCGCCGACGCCGTAGGCGAAGATCGAGTTGACCACCACATTCACCTGGACGACCGAAGCGGCAATCACCGCCGGGGCCATCAGCTTGAGGATTTTGGCAACGCCCGAGTCGCGCCAGCGGAAGTCGGCTGCCCAGCGGTAGCCGGCGCGGCAGAGGGCGGGGAATTGGCAGCCGAGTTGGGCGGCACCACCGATGAGCACCCCGATGGAAAATCCGATCAGGCTTTTCGGTCCCCAGCTGGGGTCGATTCCGTAGCCGATGGCAGCACCGCCGATCATCGAGCCGAGGTTGAAGAAGCACGACGAGAGCGCCGGCATGCCGAAGATGTTCTTCGCATTGAGGATCCCCATCACCAGTGCCGAGAGCGAGATCAGGGTGATGAAGGGGAACATCACGCGCACCATGGTGGTGGTGAGGGCGATTTCCTCGGGGTGGTAATCGCGGGTGCTGTGGCCGCTGCGGGCGAGAAAGGTAAGTCCGTCGACGACCCAGGGCGCCGCCAGCATGCCGACCAGGGTGATGCCGCTCATGAAGATCGCGGTGAGGGTGACCATCTTGTTCGCCAGCTGCCATGCGGACTCGTCGCCTTCGGATTTCAGCGTTTTCGAGAAGGTGGTGACAAAGGCCTGGGACAGGGCGCCTTCGGCGAAGAGGTCGCGCAGCAGGTTGGGCACGCGGAACGCGAGGTAGAAGCAGTCCATCCAGCGGCTGCCGCCGAAAAGGCCGGCAAACATCATTTCCCGCAGCAGTCCGAGGACGCGGCTGGCCATGACCGCGGCGCTGACTTTGGTGGTGGTTTTGCTCGAGAGTGCCATGGGTGAGGGGGCCCATCCCTAACCCGCTTCGGCGGGTCTGGCGACCCTTGGATGATGAAATTTGGGTGAAATCGGCCTCGGGCGGATTTTTGCTGGCCTCCCATCCGCGGAGTGTTGAGCCTCCCGCACGTCATGAACCTGATCGCCTCGATTTCGACCTTTTCCGTGATTGCCGGTGTGCTCCAGCTGATGGGGGCCCTGGGGGTGTTCCTGTTCGGGATGAAGATCATGTCCGAAGCGGTGCAGCGGGTCGCCGGCAGGCGGATGAGGCAGGCGCTGTCCGGGCTGACCTGCAACCGCTTTGCGGGCATTTTCACCGGATTTTTCACCACGACCCTCGTCCAATCCTCGTCCGCGACGACGGTATTGGTGGTTTCCTTTGTCAATGCGGGTTTGTTGACGCTGATCCAGTCGATCGGCCTGATCATGGGGGCCAACCTCGGCACCACGATCACGGCTTGGATCATCGCGGTGGTTGGCAAGTTCGATGTCGCGACCATCGCACTGCCGATGATCGGCGTCGGTTTGCCGTTTGTCTTCATCGGCAAGGACAAGGCCAAGAGCTGGGGGGAGATGTTTCTGGGCTTCGGCTTGGTGTTTTTCGGGTTGGCCCTGCTCAAGGACTCGGTGCCGGATGTGCGGATGCTCATCAAGGAGGACCCGGCAACGGCGGCCTTCGTCCAAGACATCGTCACCTGGATGGGCGGCCGGGGATTCCTGTCGGTCCTGCTTTACCTGATCGGCGGCATCGTGCTGACCCTGATGGTCCAGTCGTCGTCCGCGGCGATGGCGATCACCATGACCTGCGCGATGAACGGCTGGCTGGGGGATGTGCAAACCGATCCGATCGGGGTGTTCCAGAATTCCGCCGCGATTGTGCTGGGTGAAAACATCGGCACGACGGTCACCGCGTGGTTGGCGGCCTTGGGGGCCAATGTCCACGCCCGGCGGGCGGCACGGGCCCACTTCGCCTTCAACGTCATCGGGGTGATCTGGATGCTGTTCGTGTTTGTTCCCTTCAGCAAGCTGTGCTGGACGCTTTCGGGTCAGCTGCCCGACTTCCTGCGCGAGGCGAAGGATACCTTCAAGAGTTTCGACATCGGTTTTGCGACCGCGATTTTCCACTCCCTCTTCAACCTCACCAACATCATCGTCCTGGTGGCCTTCGTGCCGCAGATCGCGCGTTTCGTCGAGTGGTGGGTGCGTGATCCCAAGCCCGGTGCCGGGCAGTCGAAGCTCAAGTACATCTCGCAAGGCCTGGTGGAGATCGGCGAGCTCAACATCGCCGAGGCGGAAAGCGCGGCCAAGCACATGGCCAAGCTGACGCAGGAGATGTTCGACGGATTTGCCGAGGTCTTTGACCGGCCCGACATCGACCTCTCCGCGCGGGTGGTCGAGTTGAAAAAGATCGAGGACACCTGTGACGAGATGCTCAACGACATCACCTCGTATCTGATCCAGTGCTCCACCCACGAGATCGGCACGGGCAATGCGTCGCGGATTGCGGCGATGCTGCGGGTGGTGTCGGAGCTCGAGGAGGTCACCGACCGGATCTACCGTTTGGTCAAGGCGGTGGAGCGCAAATACAACAAGGGCATGCGCTTCAGCCAGCAGCAGAACGAGGAAGTCGCGGGGCTGATCGTTTCGGTGCGCCTGTTGTTGCAGGTCGCGGGGGATTCACTGGCGGGTGGCCAGCAGTCGATCCTCGACGAGGCCGGGCGGCTTGAGGACGAGATCGACCGCCTGCGCAAGGCGAACAACAAGGGATCGATCGCCCGCATGCAGTCCGGCGGCGATGTGCCGACCGAGATGATTTTCACCGAGATCAACAACCAGCTCGAGGCGGTGGGCAACCACGGGCTCAACGTGGTGCAGAGCAGCATGGGTCTCAAGGAGGTTTGAGGCCTCACATCCGGAAGTCGTCGCCGAGGTAGTGCTTGCGGGCGATCGGGTCGTTGACCAGTTCCTCGGAGGCGCCTTCGAGGATCACGCGTCCGTCGTGGATGAGGAAGGCGCGGTCGGTGATCGTCAGGGTTTCGCGCACCGAGTGGTCGGTGATGAGGATGGCGAGTCCGTCGCGGTCGCGCAGTTCGCGCACGATGCGTTGGATGTCTTCGACGGCGAT
>CBFGOB010000264.1:0-4429 GCA_965650215.1 uncultured bacterium
GAGCAAATCATGCTCCAACAGCAGCTCCAACTTGGTGCCGACGCCGTCGCAACCGGTCACCATCACCGGCTCCTTGTATTCGCTCAAATCGTAGCAGGCGGCGAACAATCCGAAGGCTCCCCAGAGCTTGCGCGTCCGTTGCGTGCGCTGCACGTGACTCTTGATGTCGCCCACCAGAGCTGCCGCCTTGCGCGTGTCCACCCCTGCCTGTTGGTATGTCAATTTGCCCGCCATAATCCGCTGCGGTGGTTCTACATGCCCGGTTTGCATCGTCACGAAGAAAAACCCCCCGAAAGGACAAAATTCCGGGAGCCTGTGGCCGGGGTCGCTTGACAGCAGCGGATCCCCCCCATCGAATGACGCATCCGCATGCACACAAAGCCACAGCGCCTGATTGTCGTCGGCGGAGGAGTGATCGGCCTGAGCAGCGCCTACTACGCGCTCAAGGAGGGATTCGAGGTCACCGTGCTGGAGCGCAACCCGGAGTCCGCAGGCAACGGCTCGACCGGCAATGCGGGGATGATCGTCCCGAGCCACTTCACGCCGCTCGCCGCCCCCGGCATGCTGAGCAAGGGCTTGCGCTGGATGCTGAATCCGGAAAGCCCGTTCTACGTGCGACTCCGTCCATCCCTCGAGCTCGCCCGTTGGGGATGGTTGTTTGGCCAGCATGCGACCCGGGCCCACGTGATGGAGGTCAGGCAACTGCTCTGCGAACTCAATCTCGAAAGCCGGCGGCTCTATTAGGAACTGTCCCGCGATGCCGACTTCGGACTGTGCACACGCGGCTTGCTGATGCTTTGCGCCAGCCAGGAGACCCTCGATGAGGAAGCGGAAGTCGCCAGCCAGGCGCAGTCGCTCGGGCTGCAAGCCGAGGTGCTCGATGCCGCGGCCACCGCCAAGCTCGATCCGAATCTCACCATGAACGTCGCCGGTGCCGTGCATTTCCCCCAAGATGCCCACCTCGACCCCGCCCGCTTCATCGCCATGCTGCGCAACGGCATCCGGACGATGGGCGGAAGCATCCAGCACGACTGCCCCATCGACCACATCGAGACCGGCACCGGCAAGGTCCGGGCGGTCAGCGGCCCAAAGGGACACTTTCAAGCCGATCATTTCGTCATCGCCGCCGGATCCTGGACCCGCACCCTGGCCCGCCAGGTCCGGCTCGATCTCCCCTTGCAGCCCGGCAAGGGCTACTCGCTCACGCTCCCGAATCCGCCGCAATTGCCGGATCTCTGCTCGATCCTCACCGAGGCCAAGGTCGCCGTTACCCCGATGGGCCGCTCGCTGCGCTTCGCCGGCACCATGGAAATCGGCGGCCTCAACCACGAGATCGACCCCCGTCGCGTCCGCGGCATCACCAAAGCGGTCGAACGCTACTTGCCCGCCTTCTCCGAACGCGAGTTCCGCGAGCTCGAACCCTGGGTCGGACTGCGCCCGGTTTCCCCCGACGGAGTCCCCTACCTCGGCAGGGCCCCGGGATTGCAGAATCTGGTGATCGCCACCGGCCATGCCATGATGGGCCTGAGCCTCGGCCCGGTGAGCGGCAAGCTGGTGACCGGCCTGCTGCTGGGCCGAACCTGCCCGGCCCGACTCGACGTCAACCGCTTTTCCTGAGCCCTCCTGATCCACACGCGTCCCATGCACGTCATCGATTCCCACACCGTCGGCGAACCCACCCGCATCATCATCGCCGGCGGCCCCGACCTCGGCTGCGGCCCACTGGCGGAACGCGCCCGCGTCTTCCGCCAACACCACGATGCCATCCGCCGCGCCGTCTGCGAAGAACCCCGGGGCCACGATGCAATGGTCGGCGGCCTGCTCTGCGAAGCCCACGAGCCCGATTGCGACTGCGGCATCATTTTTTTCAACAACCACAGCACGCTTGGCATGTGCATCCACGGCACGATCGGCCTGATCGCCACCATCAGGCATCTGGGCCGCCTGCATTCGGACCTCTGCCGCATCGACACCCCCGTCGGAGTGGTCACCGCAAGGATCGAGCCCGGGGGCCGGGTCTGCGTCACCAATGTCCCCAGCTACCGGCTGCACGCCGACCTCTGCGTCGAGGTTCCCGGTTGGGGCCCGATCCACGGCGATGTCGCCTGGGGCGGCAATTGGTTCTTCCTGATCCAAAACCAAGGCCCGGAACTCGGCTACGACCGCATCCCGGAACTGACCCGCTTCGGCCTCGCGGTCCGCAATGCCCTCCTGCAGGCCGGCATCCATGCCCCGGACGGCGCCGAAATCGACCACATCGAGATCTTCGGCCCACCCGCCGACCCCGATCTGGCCGACAGCCGCAATTTTGTCCTCTGCCCCGGTGGAGCCTATGACCGCTCGCCCTGCGGCACCGGCGTCAGCGCCAAACTCGCCTGTCTCGCGGCTGCGGGACAGCTGGCTCCGGGCGAAATCTGGCGCCAAGCCAGCATCCTCAACCACCACTTCGAAGGCACTTACGAAGCCCTCCCGGACGGGCGGATTTCCCCAAGCATCCGCGGACAGGCATGGGTCACCGCCGAATCCCACTACCATTTTGATCCCAGCGATCCGTTTCGATACGGATTCAGCCGGGAATCCGAGGGGAAAAAGCGGGTAAAAGATTAAGCTTTGTTAAAAAAAATATTGCCGGTCTTGGAAATTTTTAATATTTCAAGACCATCTTAAGAATTCCAGATGGTCAAGACCCTCTGATATTCACAAAAACTCACGATCCTTTGGTCCGTCCCGCCAATGCCATCGCAGCTTCTGCCATCCATCCATTTTGAAGCCGGTCTGGAAATCGGCTATGAGCAATCAATTGCCAAATTCGACCAGGCCGTGCGCTTGGGCGGCGGCACCCACTTCCTGCTTGCCCGCAACGGCCGGGGCAAAACCACCCTGCTGCGCACCTTGGCCCACACCCTCAAGCCGATCGCCGGCAAATTCAAGACCGAGGGATTCATGCAATACCTGCCGGAAAGCCTGCATTTCGACGCCTACATCACCCCCGCCCTGATCTTTCGCACGCTCCTGCCCAAGGACCGCTACGCCGAGGCCATGGCGCTCGCCAAATCGATCGAGCTCGACGCGCAAAAACCTTACGGCCAGCTGTCCACCGGCAACCGCCGCAAGACCAACCTGATCACTGCCGAGTTCTCCATACGTCAAGACCGCGGCAACATCCTCCTGCTCGACGAACCGTTCAGCGGTCTGGACGCCTTTGCGCGCCAGTGCTTTGAAACCATCTGGAATGATTCGGCGGACAATGTCCTGCGCCTTGTAAGCTGCCACCCCGACTACGACGCCATGAGCATGCCCAGCGCCGTCGTCATCGAGAGCCATAAAATCCGCCACCTCAGCGGAAGCGGACAAAGCTGGAGCGCCCTCAAAACCCTGCTGAATTGAACCATGCGACTGTTCCGACTCACTGCCGCCACGATTTTCCAGCGAAAAGCCTGGGCGGTCTGCGCCTTTGCGATCCTGAGCCTGCCTTTCGCGCTCCCCTGGATTTCGAGCGCGACCGAAAAACCCCTGCTCATCCAGCCCGCGCGGGTCCAGGCCGCCTGGGGAACCCTCTGGGTCTGCACCCTCGTCTGGGGGCTCTTCACCGCCGCCCGCGAAGGCGAAAACAACGCCAAATCCGGCATCGGCGAATACTTCCAAACCGCTGGCACCTCCGCCACCCGCCAGCTCTTCGAAATCTGGCTGGCGATCTTCATCTTCCTCATCCCCTTCACCCTCGCCGCCGTCGCCATCTGCCAATTTGCCGCCCTGCCGGGAAACCCGAAAGAACAGGAATGGTGGTGGATCGTGAACCTCCAATACGCCACCCTCTTCCTGCTGGTCATGGCACCCTTGCTCGCACTCGCGATCGCCATCGCTTCGCGCTTCGGCGGCATCAGCGGCTTCGCCACCACCATCCTGCTCACCCTCTACGGCCTGTATGGCGTGGGCTACCTCGACACCATGGTCAAAATCGAGGAAAACCCGATTTTGAAGGGATTTCTGGCCTTCTCCCCCCAATACCGCTTTGCCGACCTCACCCAGCGGATGTATTTTAAAACTGGCGCCCTGAGCAGCTCCACCTTCACCACCATGCTCCTCTATTTCCTCGGCATCTGCGCCATCCATGCCGGGATCTCCCGTCTCTGCTTCCGCACCAAGGCCCCTTTTTGATCTCAGCCATGTCGTCCCGGTTCGCCAACGCACTCATCAGCACCGGACTCCTCAGTTCGGGGCTGATGATGTGCGTTTGGACGAACAGCGCGCTGCTGAATGACCCCGAGCTGGAGGCCCCGCTCAACCCCTTCGGCATCAATCACAGCCCCTACGGCGAGGTCTTCGCCATGGCCATGCAGGGTCCCATCAATGCCGAGTTTCACGTCGGCATGTATGGAGCCACGCCGGAAGCCATGGCCCAGAAACAACGCCAGCATGCCTCCCATCC
>CBFGOB010000265.1:0-4428 GCA_965650215.1 uncultured bacterium
GGCCGATGACCATCGGCTCGCATTCCGGGTGGTTGATGTTGAGCGGGATGATGGCCCGGCCGGCGGCGACTTCGCTGCGGACGAATTCGGGGGTGATTTCCTTCGGGATGCGTTGCGGGAAGCGCTGGAAGATGCCAGGCGTGTAGGGGCTGTCGGGCGATTGCGTCGAGCCTGCGTGCTGCTTGTCGAGATGGTTGCGCAGGATGTCGTTGCGGAGGTCCGCGATTTCGGCACGGCGCATGTTTTCGCGGATCGCGACGAACTCCATTTCAGGGGTGATGATGCCTTGTTCGGCATAGAATTTTTGGGTCACCGGCTTGCCGGTGGCGCGCAGCGGCTGGCGGCGTTCCGCGGTGAGGCCGGGGAACTCCCGGAGGCGGTTGGCGCGCTCGGCCTTGGAAGCGAATTCGGCGTGCTTCTCGCTCAGGTAGCCGTTGTCCTGCGGCAGCACCGGACGTCCATCATAGGCCGTCACGTCGCCGCGTTGGAGGATCCAGTTGCGGCGCAGGGCGGGAAGCCCTTCTTCGACGGTTCCGGAAAAGGACGGATCCCCCCAAGGGCCGGAGCAATCGTAGACCCGGACGGGTTCGTTCACCTCGATCCGGCCATTGACCCCCTTGGTTTCCGAGAGCTTGATTTCGCGCATCGGAACCCGGACAGCCGGGTGGATGGTCCCCTCGACATAGACCCGGCTGGAGGCGGGCAGGGGGGCGCGTGAGGCATCGTGGGAGGCGGATTCTTCGGGTGCGATCATGGACTTGGGAGCTGGGGTGTCTGGAGTGAAACGAAACGGCCGTGCGAATGGCACGGCCGTGGGGAAGCATGAGGTTTCAGACTTCCTACGGCGGCATTACCCGCATCAGGTTCGAAGGGTCGATCCCGCGCGTCGGGAAATCTCGGTTCGGTCGATCGTCGAACGCCCCTGTCGACCTTAGCATGGATGGGGAGGCCGGATCTGCAAGCGGGAAGTGGTCCGAAATCCGGGGCGAACGCCTGTCCTGTCCGGTTCAGCGCCTTTTTTCCGGGAACAATTTGATGCACAGGCGGCCGAGTTGGGCGGCGGTATTGAGCACATCCTTGTCGCTTTCGTCGCTGCGGCAGTAGACCCCGAGGGTCAGGGCCTCGGGGAGAAGCAGCTCGAAGGTCTTGATGTGGACGAGGCCCTGCCCGTCGAGTCCGAGCCGTGCGATCGCGTCACCCGGAGCGATGAACACGCCAAGGCCGGAAAGCGCAGCGCTTGCGGCCTCGACCTCCGAGGGGAAGGTTTCGGCGTTCGCGGGAAGCATGCCGTAGGCGTGCTGGCACCACTGCATGAGCGCGTCGCCGAAGTTCGCATAGAGATTCGAGTCGGGGATCAGGACGCTCGTCCGGAGGATTTCGGGAAATTTGAAGTTCTTCTGGTCGAGGTTATGGAACTCCGGCTTCCAGGCGATGGTGATGCCTTTTTCGCGTTTGATGATCGCTTCCTGGATGCCTGCATCGAGCCCGGTGTGGAGGAAGCGGCAGGCGAGGACGAGATCGACCTCGCCGGAGTCGAGGGGGGTGAACCAGTCGCCCCGGATTTCGGTGAAAATCGGCGTTACGCCATCCGGCCACTTGAGTTTTTCCTTCGCCGAGTAGGCGATCGAGCTGTACCACGAGCGGTCCATGCCGATGGTGACCTTGCGTTCGATGCGGCGGCTGATTTCCCCGATCCTGGCGATGAAGTTGAGGTAGTGGTCGCAGACCTCGTCGGCGCGTTCGAGGAAGGCCATGCCGTCGACAGTGAGGCTGGTCTTGATGCCCGATCGGTCGAGCAGGATGATACCGGTCGAGGACTCGAGGCGGTTGACCATCTGGCTGACCGTCGGTTGCGAGATGTTCCAGTGTTTGCCGGTTTCGGTGAAACTGCCGCATTTCGCCAAGTGGCGAAAGACCAGGAGTGAGGGGAGGTCGATGTCCATGGCGGCGTCAGAGGAGCGAGGCTTTTTTGAGTCGGTCGGTGAGTTCCGCGTAGGGGTGTTGTTTTTTCAGCACGGCGGAGAAGAGGAACTTCGGCCAGTCTTCCCGCGTCGTGACCAGGCCCATCCAGCTGGGTTCGGGTTTGAGCAGGATCTCGTCGTCTTTGGGTTTTTCCTTTTCACCGAGGATGCGGCCGTTTTTCGCTCCGGCATGGTGGATCGCCTTGAGGACCTCGGCCCCGGATTCCTCGTCGCCGATCGCTTGGATTACCCATTTGCCTTTGCGCAGGTCTCCGGGGGTTTGGGGGATGCCGTCCGGGTATTTTTCGCCGGGATGGAAGCTCCACGGGATGCGGTCGAGGTGGATGATTTCCAAGCGGCTTGAGGCGGTGATGCCGGCGCCGAAGTAGACGTCGCATTCCGAGCTGAGAAGGGCTGCCTTGAAGCGGTCGGGTTCCATCCGCAGGTAGCAGGGCCGGAACATGTCCACCACATCGATGCGGCCGAGGATGATGGAGAAGGCACCGTCATGAAAGTAGTCGTTGGAGGCAGCGAAGCGCAGGATGCGGCCCTTGCGTTGGAGCGCGCGGATGCCTTCGCCGAGGTGCAGGAAGCTGCGTGCCAGCGGGCCACATTGGGATAGCAGGGCGATGCCGAAGGGGGTCGGGCTGAGCGATTTGTCATCCGCCTCGTCAAAAAGCGCATGATGGAATTGTTCCTCCAGGCTTTCACAGACCCGTTTGACGTTGGCGCGGGTGGTGTGCAATTCGATGGCCGCATTGGCGTAAGAGCCTTCGCGGTAGACGGTTTTGAACACTTCCAGGTGCCGGAAATTCACATCCGGGAGCTTGTGGAGACTCGTGGGGGGCTGGGGAGCGTTGCTCATTGAACTGGAGCATTTTGCGTGATGGATACGGATGAGACAAGTTCCGAGGTGGGTCATATGGCATTTTGCATTTCATGGAAGTAGTGCTTGATTTGGCATTCGGAAACCGCATCCTTCGCGCCCCGTGACGGGGCGTAGCTCAGCCTGGTAGAGCGCCTGCTTTGGGAGCAGGATGTCGTCAGTTCGAATCTGGCCGCCCCGACCACTTCAAAAAAGCCACCCGCTTGCGGGTGGCTTTTTTGCGGTTGGGGGCGGTCCGTGAGAACCCTTCCGCGCAGCGGACCATTCGAAAGCCCGAAGGGTCGCTTTGTAGCGACAAGTTCATATTCACATTGCCGGTGGGCCATGCACCTTGCTTGGACGATTCGGAGAATCGTCAATCTGGCCGTCCCTAGGTGGCGGGGGTGGGGACCAATCGGACCGCGGGCTTCAGCTCGCCCCCAATCGGCGGCGTTCTCTGCCCACAACCCATCCGTGCAATTCGAGATGCATCCTTGTCTCTGGGGCGAGCTGAAGCTCGGTGGTCCATTTCCTGATGCCCTCTTCCTCCGCCCCCTCAATCCCTCATCACCTTTCCGCCGAGGGATAGGATCCGGGCGTTGCCTTTGGCGGCTTCGGCTTCGGCGATGTTGCCGTCCTTGACGTGCATTTGGGACAGGGCCGTCCAGGCCAGGAGGTCATTCGGCCTCAGGGTGACCGCTTGGAGGCCGCAGCCGATGGCCTCCTTGATCTGCCCGGTTTTCATCAGGGCCATGCCCAAGGCGTGCCATCCGTCGAAGAACTCCGGATCGGCAGCGACGGATTGGCGGTAGAGCCCGATGGCTTCTTCCAGTTCGCCGATGGCGAGATGGCCGTTGGCGTCGTCAAAAAGTTCCTGAACCCGGGGATCGATCACTGACGGTAGTAGCGTTCGACATTCGCCATTTCGGTCTGGACCGAGATCCAATCGCCAAAGGCGGACATTAGGTTGCTGTTGGCGGCCATTTCGATTTCCGAAGCGAGGCGGCTCTCATGCTCGGTTTCCTTGACGAGTGTGCGTTTGGAAACGTGGACGATGAAAGCCGTCGATCCCTGGAGGATCGGCTCCGCGATGCTGCCGGGGTCAACCGTGCTGGATGCGCGGTAGAGGTTGGCGGGTTCGGTGAGGGGCGAGGGGCGGTAGCTGCTGTCGATCTGGGTGAAGGCTTTGATTTCCTTCAGGCCTGCATCCTTGGCCGCGGACTGGAAGTCCTTGCCGTCGGCGATGGCCTGCTTGATTTTGGCACTTGCTTCGTCCGCCGCCTTTTTGAGGGCTTCACCGGCTTTTTCCGCCACATATTTCGCAAGCACCTCGGTTTTGGCCTCGTCGAAGGTTTTGGTGCGGGGTTCCACTTCGCCGTCGAGGCGTGCGACCAGCCATTGGTTCTCACCGACCGCGATCGGTTGTGAGATTTTGGACAAGGGGTCGGCGGTCGGCTTGATTTTGAACAATTCGTCGACTGCCGAGCCCTCCATGCTGCTGGAGCGGAGCTTGAGGTTGAGCTCGGCGGGCGGGTTGCCTGGGGTGAAGAGCTCCGTGGTTTTCACTTCCCACTTGTTGGCGGCGGCGAGATCTTCGAATCC
>CBFGOB010000266.1:0-4428 GCA_965650215.1 uncultured bacterium
CTTGATTGACGAGACCATCGCTGCCTCCACTTCGGCCGCGCTCGGCCAGATGTCCCGGAGGAATACGGGTTGGCCATCGCTGCCGATGCCCAGCGGCTCATGCTCCATGTCGATGTCGACCGTGCCGGCAATTGCGAATGCCACCACCAGCGGCGGCGACATCAGGAAGTTGGTTTTAACCGACTGGTGGACCCGCGCTTCGAAGTTCCGGTTTCCGGAGAGCACCGACGAGGCGACGATGTCCTCGGCCTTGACGACTTCCTCGATGCCGGGGTCGAGCGGTCCGGAGTTGCCGATGCAGGTGGTGCAGCCGTAGCCGACGGTTTGGAATCCGAGCTTGTCGAGCTCATCCTGCAAGCCGGTCTTGTTGAGATAGTCCGTGACGACCCGCGAGCCCGGGCCAAGCGAGGTTTTGACCGAGGGTTTGACGGTGAGTCCCTTTGCATTCGCCTTCTTCGCCAGCAGTCCGGCAGCGAGCATGACACTCGGGTTGCTGGTGTTGGTGCAGGATGTGATCGCGGCAATCAGCACCGAGCCGTGGCTGATCGTGTCCTTGATGCCACCCTTGCTGTCGACGGTGACCTCCCAGCTGGGCTTGGGTGAAAGCGGTTTCTGATAGCCGTCAGGTGCGGGACCGCTGAGGATCGCATTCCACTTGCCCTTGAGGGTGTCGAGATCGATCCGGTCCTGCGGACGCTTGGGTCCGGCGATGCCGGGCTTGATGGTCGCCAGATCGAGTTCGACGACCTGGCTGTATTCGAGTGCGTCTTTTTCGGCAGGAATGCCCCACAGCCCTTGGGCCTTGTAGTAGTTTTCCACCGTCTTGCAGAGCTCCGGCGAGCGGCCGGTGCCCTGAAGGTATCCGATGGTGACTTCGTCGATACCGAAAAATCCCATCGTCGCGCCGTATTCGGGCGCCATGTTGGCGATGGTCGCGCGGTCGGGCAGGCTGAGGGCCTTCGCCCCCGGGCCGTAGAATTCGACAAACTTGCCCACCACCTTGGTCTGGCGCAGCATTTCGGTGACCCGCAACACCAGGTCGGTCGCGGTGACTCCCGCAGGCAGCTCACCGGTCAGGTAAACCCCCACGACCTCGGGAACCAGGAAGGTCACCGGCTGGCCGAGCATGCCGGCTTCGGCCTCGATGCCACCGACGCCCCAGCCCACGACTCCAAGGCCGTTGATCATGGTGGTGTGCGAATCCGTGCCCACCAGGGTGTCCGGGTAAAACACGCCATCTTTCTCCAATACGCACTTCGCCAGAAACTCGAGGTTCACCTGGTGCACGATACCGATGCCCGGCGGCACGACATTGAAGGTTTCAAAGGCCTGCTCGCCCCACTTGAGAAACTCGTAGCGCTCGCGGTTGCGTTGGAATTCGAGATCGAGGTTGCGGGTCAGCGCGTCCTGGCTGCCGGCGAAGTCGACCTGCACCGAGTGGTCGACGACCAGATCCACCGGCACCAGCGGTTCGATCATCTTCGCGCTCTTGCCCATGCCGTCGACGGCGGAACGCATGGCCGCGAGATCGACCAGCAAGGGCACGCCGGTGAAATCCTGCAGAACGATCCGCGAAACCACGAAGGGAATCTCATAGTCGCCCGGGGCCTTGGCGTTGTAGCTGGCAAGATTCTGGATGTCCTTCTCCCCCACTTTCAGGCCGTCCTGGTTGCGCAGGAGGGATTCCAACACGATGCGGATCGAGACCGGCAGCTTGGACAGGTTCGGGAAGCCCTGTTCCTGAAGCGCTGGCAGTGAGTAAAGCTGACCCGTGGAGCCGGTCCCGGTGGTGAAGGTACGAAGCGTGTTCATGGCGGATGGTGAGGTGCGGAAGAGTCCCGGCGGGCCGGTCTCCGGTGGCGAAGTCGCGGGAGGCTAGCGACCGGCGGGGATTTGTCAAAATCGTTTGATATGCACAGTGTGATCTTTGCAAATCCATCCGTTCCCAGCGGGCATGCGGGGCTGAAATCCAGCAAGACCGGCAGCAATCCGGCATTCTCCAGGCAGCTCACCTCACTCGAAGGAAGGCTCCTTGTGCCGGGTGAAATAACCCTGGCCGAGATACATTGAGGCGTCGTAGTCCGGCAAGGGCCCCGCATCCGGCGGCCGGGGAACATTCCCGTGGCTTGCATCCTCGGGCTGGCTGTAGGCGATGGATACCGGCGTTCCAAGGCTCACCAGTCGGAAGAACTTGGGCGACACGTTCTCATGCATCCGGATACAGCCGTGGGTGCAGGGCGCATCCTTCATCCAGCCGGTGTGGAAGCCGTAGTGGGGCTTGAATTCACACCAGTAGGGCATCGGCGTGCCCTTGAACTTCCAGCCTCTCGGCAGCTTGGCGAGATAGGTGCTTTTGACCGCATCCCCCTGGTAGGCGTATCCGTGGCTATTGGCGCGGTGGTGGTGCTTTTTGTAGAAAATCCGGAACGAACCTGTGGGCGTCGGGCTGCCCGGCTTCCCGATCGACACCGGCATCGCCAGCAGCATCCGGTCGCCTTCCATGACGTAGGTCATCTGGCGGCTGAGCGAAACCTTGACCCTGACCTTGCCGGGGTCCTGCGGCAGCTTCGCGGGCAGGTCGTAGGCATGATAGGCGGCCAACTGGCGGCTCGAACTGTCGAGACTGCATGAGCTCATCCAGGGAGCGCATGAAACGAGAAGAAGGGTGCAGAACAGGTTGCGTGGATTCATGGGCGAGAAATAGAGGAGGGATACAGGAAGTTCAACGTTCGCGTTCCCAAGACTCGACCTTGCCGTCGACAAACCAGACCGAGGCCGCGCGGTACGGAACATAGGCGACATCCGGCATCATGAACGGATCTCGATAGCGGTAATAGCCACGCGGGCCGTAGGGCCTCGGGTAGTAGTAAGGCGAAACCATGGGCTCCACATGGGTCGGACGCGTTCCGGTGTAGTCCCAGCGCTCGCGGTTGCGGCCGTCTTTGCTGCCGTGAAACACCCGCGCCGGCCGTCCCCAGGCCATGTACACCGCATCGGTCGACATGCCGGTCGCAATCTGCCCCTGCCGGACCAACTGCTGGTGCTTGAGGCTGAGTTTGGAAAATTCGGCATGATTCCTGCCGATGCGGGTCTGCGGCGTTGACGGCGGCGCGCATGACGACACAGCCAGGGCAAGCACAAGCACAAGCAGCGCGTTTTTCATGACGGAACCCTAAATGCAATCGGCGACGCAGGCAACTGGTGCTTGAGGGAATTTCGCGATCGATGCAATCGGGCTTGCCTAGGCAAAACCCCAAAGCCCAATCTGCTGCCAACGAACCAGCCCGGACCTTTCCATGTCGAACCTTCTCGAGAAATCCGAACTCGCCGATGCCCTGAAAAAATGCCCCGAGTGGGACCAAGAGGGCCGTAAAATTTCACGCACAGTGGAATTCGAGGAATTCAACGACGCCATCGATTTCGTCAACGACCTTGCGGAGATCGCCGAGAAGGCCGAGCACCATCCCGACATCCTGATCCGCCACACCAAGGTCACGCTGACCTTGACCACCCACGACGCCGGCGGCATCACCGATCTCGACATCGAGGTCGCGCAACGCATCGACAACCTGGTCGACTGATCGCTGCGCCGGACAAGCGGCTCTAGCGCGGCAGCATCAGTTCCTCGTCCTTCAGACCGGTCAGCGTCCTGAGCCCGGTGAGGATTTGCCTGAGGGTGAAAAAGAGGAACAGGATCAGCGGCAGGCCGATGACCGCGAATCCCCATCCGGTGAGCCTGCCGATGATCGCATTGTAGGTCTCGAGCGCATCTGCGGCGCTGCGGTCGAATCCGCGGAAGAAAAACAGCGCGAGCGCGACATTCATCGCCGAACTGAGGAAAAATGACGCCGCAAAAAGCTTGGTGGCACGGTACAGCAGGTGACGATAACCTGCCTCAGCGCCGTTGGCCGCAATGCGGGCCTCGATTTTCGGGATGTCGAAGATCGAGTGGTTGTAAATGAAGACGTTCAGGAGCGGGGTGCTCGACTTGCGTGAAAAGAAAACCGCGAAACCCAGCGCAAGAGGAATCGCACCTTCCTTGATGCCGAAAAGCAGCCCCGCGTGTTCCTTGACGCTGCCGTCGGGATTCCAGAGATACAGGGTCAGACCGCCGGTCAGCAGCACCGACCCGAAGCCCAAGCCTGAAAAGAAGTTCAGCTTGCGGTTCCGGATGAACATCCGGATGCCGTAAAGCAGCGGAAAGGTCAGGGCGACGATCAGCGCCTTGAGCGGCCCGATGTACCAGAAACGCGGAATTTCCCCGAACCAGGTGTTCAGCGTCAGCGGCTTGCCAAGCAAGGTCTGGATCGCCGGGTCCTTGCTCAGGAAACTCAGGATCAACACCGGGATCAACACGTTGATCAGGATGTTGGCCAGAGGGTGTTCTTTTGGGGGCTGGGTGTCCGGCATCGTGGAATAGGAGGTTCG
>CBFGOB010000267.1:0-4425 GCA_965650215.1 uncultured bacterium
CAGCATCCAGATTCCTGTCCTCGGTGCCTACAGCAGGACCTGGCCGCTCGATTGCCCGAAGTCCGACAAGATCGTCCGAGCGGAGGCCGACTACCTGGCGAACAATGGCAACCCTCTCGGAGCCCTTGGCCATGATCAGGCGCTTCTCTTCCTGCTTTCCACTGGCGAGGAAAAAGACCTCGCGGTCGCACGCGATTGGGTCCGGCAGGCGGTGGAAAAAACCAAGGATCAGGCGACCCTCAACATCATCCCCTGGGGCATCGGCTACGGCGCAAGCGCCTACTGCGAATACTACCTCCGCACCGGCGATGCCTCGGTGCTGCCGCTGATCAAGAAGGTCGCCGACCAGGCCGCACGACTGATGTACAATGGCGGCTGGAACCACCGGACAACAGTCAATTTCAAATACGGACACATGAATGCCGCCGGCGTCCACTGCGTGAAGTTCCTGCTCTTGGCCAAGGAATGCGGTGTCGAGGTCGACGAATTCACACTGCAGACATCGCTGCGGCATTTCTTCCGCTACGCCGGCCGCGGCAACGTGCCCTACGGCGACGGCATGCCGGAAGGCGGCTTTGTCGACAACGGCAAGGTCGGCGGACTCGCCTTCGCCATGGCGGCCGCGGCATCACTCACACCGGAAGGTGAACAATCCGTCTATGCCAAGGCACGCGACGTCTGCGCGGTCAAAAGCTTCTACTCGACCTCGTGGATGCTGCACGGCCACACCGGCGGCGGCATCGGCGAAATCTGGCGCAGCTCGGCAATGAGCCTGATGCATGAACGCAAGCCGACCAAAGTCCGCGAGTTCATGGACAACCGCACCTGGCACCTCGACCTGTCGCGGCGCTTCGACGGCTCGATCGCCGTGCTCCGCGATACCGACTACAGCAAGGGTTACGACAACGAGTTCTGGGGCAGCGGCTACGCGATGACCTACACGGTCCCGCGCAAAACCCTGCGGATGACCGGCGCACCACCGTCGAAATTCAGCAAGAAATACCAACTGCCCGAACGCCCATGGGGCAATGCCGCAGACGATGTCTTCTACTCGCTCACCCCGGCCGTCCCCGCCAGGGGCAAGGCCATCGATGTCGATGCCGAAAAACTGGCGACCGACGCCTCATGGCCGATCCTGCGCAAGGTCAATCCTTCCAGCGTCACGGACGAAACCCTGCTCTCCTACTGCGGCCACCCGGACTACAGCGTGCGCCAGGCCACGGCCAATGCGATCCGTGACCAAGCACGCGACCACCTGATCCCGATCCTGCTCAACGACAAGGACCCACGCGTCCGTCAGGCGGGGCTGATGGTCCTCTGCATCGACACCACCAACCTCAGCTGCATTCCGGCCGACCGTGTCACCAAGGAAATGGTCAGCCGGATCTCGCAGATGATCGCCGACCCGAACGAATCGTGGTGGGTGGTGACGAATGCCATGTGCGCCTTGTCGCTCGCCCAAGCCGATGACATCGCGCCGAATGTCGATGTCCTGCTGCGTTGGCTGCAACATGACGACTGGTGGCTGCAGCGGGCGGCGATGATCGCCCTGACGCCCCTGGCTCCCGACCCGAAATACGCGGAAAAAATCGTTCCGGCGATCACGGCGGTTGCGAGCAGGAATACCGTCGGCGGCACGGCAGGCGTCCTGCCGAAAATTGCCGAAGCCCTCGCCAAGGCCTCGCCGCAGGTCCAGCAGATCGGCAAGGCCTCGTTTCTCAAGGCCTACGAGACCTTCCCCACCCGGCTCAAGGCCCCTGGCGGTGCGGACATGCAGAATGCCGTCCCCCACCTTCAGGGTGGCTTGGCGAATGCCGTCAGCCTCTTTCCGGGCGGCTTTGACGATCTCTACAAGGTCAGCCGCAAGATCATGCCCGACGAGGCGCTTCCCTACAAGGAGCTCTACTTCAAATCCGACTTCACCAAGTTTGGCGCCGAGCTGGCCGAAATCATGCCCAAGGTCGTGCTTGAGGACGTGATCCCCGAATTCATCGGCGAAAACATGGATGCCATCCTCGAGGAAACCCGCTGGGCCACTGTCCAGGAAAAGCCGAAGCGCGCGCAATTCGCCGTCGGCGCCCTCGACGGCATGGTGCGCCTCTACAACGAGATCGGCATCAAGGATTACGACTGGAAGCCCTTCGGCCCGACGCGGGATGCGATCAAGTGGGAATACTTCAGCTACGACGCGCCACAACTGATCAAGAACATCAACGGCAACGGCCTGACCTACATCGACCAGCTCAGCCAGGCCGGCGGTAAAGTCGGCAAGGCGGAAGCGGAAGCGAAGAAAACCAGCGCATCCCTCGCCCAGGCCGAGAACGAGGTGAAGAAGGCAACCGAGGCGCTTGCCAAAGCCAGGAATCCGAAAACCGAAGCGGATCTCGCGAAACGCAAGGCCACCCTCGCCGAGCTGCAGAAGAAAGCCGCGAATGCCGGCAAGCAACTCGAGCTCACCCGCCTGCAAGCCAATCAGGCGATGCTTGCCGGCACGCTGCCCAAGGGGATGGAGGACTGGTTTGCCCCAAGCTTCAACCCGGGGCAATCCGGATGGAAAAGCGCCTTCGCCCCCTTTGCCAACACCAACGGCAAACCCGCCGCAGTGGAATACCGCTGCAAAGGCAACTTCTGCGGATGCGGGGAACCGCCGAAGACCTTGTGGGAAAAGGACATCCTGCTGATGCGCACGACGCTGACGCTCCCGCCGCTCAAGCCCGATCACCGCTACCGCCTGCTGGTCGGCGGCAACATCCACTCGAAACAGGGCGCGCCGATCACCATCTACATCAACGGCAGGCCCGTGCACCAACAGGGCGGCTTCGGTGGACGGCTTCGCGGCAACCCGCGCGGATTCTTCATCGACAAGTCGCTCGCCGCGGAATTCCAGAAGGGCAAGGTCCTGATCGGCGTGGCGGCCATGAAGTCACCCAAAGCCTACCTTAGCGCCTGGCTCGAGGAAATGAAGATGCCGACGGTCGGCGAGAAGGAAATCCTCAACGCCCTCACCCGTTCGCCGATGATGTGCACCGAGTGGCAGGAACTTCAGGACCCGACGACCCGCGATGCGTCCTACAACCCGAATGACGGCAAGTACCGCTACAACGGGAAATTCGTCGACAACCTGCGCATCCACGGGTCGTGGAAGGTGGTGGATCAGATTGCCGACATCGAGGGCTTCACCGGTCCGCGTCCGAACAATCCCTTCATGACGTCGTCGGATACGATCAGCTTCATGTCCAACGGCAAGACCAGCAATCCGCAATGGATCTGGACCTCGGGCATGCTGCTGGCCCTCGACAAAAAAGAGGCCCTGGCACTCACCGTGAAAGCGGTCAACGGCAAGGAATACCTCTTCATGGAAAGCGGGGGCTTCGACGCCAACAACCCGAAAGGCTGGCAAACGCCGCTGCTGGTGTTGGAAAAAGCGAAGTGAGGCCCATCGGACCGCGGACACCAGCCCGCGGTCCATCAGAACGATGCCCATTCCATCAATTCACCCGTCCTTCGCCAATCGCCAGCCTGCCGGTGTCACATGAACACCTCAATCGATGATCCGGCGCATCGGGATCATGTTCGAATATTCGAAACCGTGCTTCTTGAAGAACTCCTGCGACTCGGCGCTCACGCGGTCGGTCAGCAGCGTGATGCGCTTGAAGCTCTTCTGCCTGGCGAACTCAACAACATAATCGACCAGCATCGCACCGTAACCCTGGCCCCGATGGTCGGGGTGGATCACCACGTCTTCCATCAGGATCACAAACCCACCACGCGCGGTGGAGATCGTGAACAGGAGGTTGACCATGCCGAAGATCCGGTCCTTGTTGCGGATCACGAAAATCCGGCCGCGGTTCGGTTGCTCAAGAATCAGGCGCAAGCCGCGTTCCTGGGCCGCCGCGTCGGGCCGGAAGTCGTCCGAGCGGGAGAAGAGGTCGGTGACCAACTCGATCAATGCAGGCAGGTCTTCAATCGTCGCGGGCTCCACCCGTGGAGGATCATCCAAGGCGGCAGTCTTCGGGGTCGCTTGCGGTTCCATCACTGGCACGATTCTTGGCACGGATTTTCCCGGGCATCACGACATTTTTCAGTGTGCACACCATCCTCAGGTGGAGACCTCTGGCCGAGAGGGCGTCTTTTGGCCTGACGACACCATTCCCCCGCGCCCCCGGCGAGGGCGCTCTACCTCCCCTTAAAATTCTTCCTGCAACAAATCCGGCCGGTTTTCGCGGGTCCGGCGCAGGGCCATTTCCTGTTTCCACGCGGCGATTTTGCCATGATCTCCGGAAAGCAGGACCTCCGGGACCTCAAGGCCGCGGAAGACATTCGGCTTGGTGTAAGCCGGTGCCTCCAACAACCCGGAGTGGCTGAACGATTCCTCCTCCGGCGACCGCTCGTCGCCAAGCGCGCCGGGAAGCAGGCGGATGATCG